>JBGSJO010000029.1:0-28467 GCA_041741895.1 Pontixanthobacter sp. | reverse complement strand
CGTGAGTTCGGCAAGAGCCCAAGAATGGCGATCCTGCATGACCTGCGCCTGCAAATGGGCGAAGACGTCGCGCAGATCGATCACCTGGTCATTCATCGGTTCCAACAGGCCGCTTGGGTTCTCGAGACCAAGAATTTTGTCGGACGCTTGTCGTGTGACGAACACGGTGACTGGACTTTGTGGAAAGGGCGCACCCCCGTCTCCATAGCATCGCCTATCAATCAGGCACGGCGGCAAGTCATCCTGTTGAAGGAATGGCTTTCGGCGAACGGGATCTCGACAATTCGGACTATCGAGCCAGTGGTGCTGATCTCACCAACATCCAGCATCAGTCGCAAGCACTTGGGCCCGGATGATCATGTCGTGAAGTCTGACAACTTCGGTCAGTGGTGGAACAAGCAGACTGACGAGAAGGTCGGTGTCGTAGCAGCTTTTGGCATGCTCGGGCGTCACCTCATCGATGGTATGTCAGAAGAGGATTTGCGCACTCTGGGCACAAAGTTTTGCGACGCACACACTCCGCTGGCACGCGAATGGGAGAAGACACTTCGCTTATCGGGTCCTTTGCCCAAATCGCAAGAAGCTTCAGAGCTGCCACGGGTCATCGAGAGCAAGCTCGGAAACGTAACGATCACCCGGCTTGCCGATGGGCGGCTAACTTTGCGAAACGACCCGGGTGACGAGCTGATCGCGGCGGTAAAGGCGAGCTGCAAGGGACGCGCTCGCTGGAACCCGCGTTTTCGCAATTGGGTCTTCGATCAATCGGCTCTTGCGCAGATCGTCAGCAGCCTGGAAAAACTCCTGCCTGGTTGAAGGTCGCGAATTGGGCCGGTAGCGGACTGGCGGGTATCCGACGCTGAACTTGAGAAAGCTGCCGTTCCGTTGGCTGGCCACTTATGTCGGCTCCCGCCAACAAAGCGG
This sequence comes from Pontixanthobacter sp., assembly GCA_041741895.1. Lineage (GTDB taxonomy): Bacteria > Pseudomonadota > Alphaproteobacteria > Sphingomonadales > Sphingomonadaceae > Allopontixanthobacter. The sequence continues at coordinate 27,546 of JBGSJO010000029.1, read as the reverse complement.
TCATTCCCGGGCTCGATCCAAACACTTGAAACCTGCCCTTCGTTCAGGTTTTGTTGGGCGCCCACAACCGGCAGCTTTCAGGGCTGCGAAAATCGGTATAAATGGCGGAAAGGTTGTGGAAAACGGACATCGCGATTACGGCGCGTGATTAATGGTTTGCAGATCAACAGGTCCAAGACTTGGGGCCTACATACCTAGCTAGCCAGCTGGCTCATCGCTGGATTTTGTCGGCAATTGCCATAACATCAAACGACCCCCAGCACTCTGTAGCTAGCGCGGTTCCCATAGGGGGGAATCCAGCCTGAATAACCTTTTTGCTTAGAGTTTGAACAAACTCGACCGCCGGAATCATGTCGGCGTCCAAGCTTGCAATCACTGCTATGTCATACGTGTTTGAAACGGCGAGCCTGATCAGGTCAGTTACGAGTAGCGTATCCACGCCCTTTTCGACAGTTTGAACGATAGGTTTGCCGCATGAAGTTTGTGGGCAGTGGGAAATTTCACGGTAGCAAGTTGGACATTTGGGAAGCGATTTAGGTTTGCGCTCTCTTGCGTTTACGTTCACGCCAGGTTGACGATCTAGCCAAGAATGTGCCCAGTTTTTGTATTTTTTACCTTCGTCCGTGTTTGGGTTGTAAGAAGTGTAAATGTAGGTTCCATCGAAGGAATGTGTGGCACCAGTGCCAGACACCACGTTTGCCGCTTCTTGAGCGAAGAGCGGCCCGATTGCGCGCCAATCAATCTTAGCTCTAACATCCTGTTGATTTAAATGCTTTCCTAGGCATTGATTGAGAGTTAGCTGCAAATTCCAGTAATCAACGAACACGCAAACTCGCATTGGTTGGAGAGTTGATTCACTTGACATTAAGAGTTATCCTCATAAATGAGAGTTCATTGAAGCCCACCTGTTGTGTCCAGTAAGGACGAAAAAGCAACAGGTTATTGAATCCCCAGAGGCACCCTAACGGGTGCCTCTGTGTTTTCTGGCTCAGTCGATGATTCGATTCATCTCATCAAATAAGTATGGCGCAACAGTCACCGTCTTTTGGCGGCGGGCTACTTTTTTGAAATGCTCAATATCGTCGCACATTTCCATGACACCCTCAATCTTGCCGATCTGACGTGTGAGGATTGTGCGCCCTTCGTCGGTTAGCCACTGGTGAAACCTAGCCTTACGCTTGCCCTCGTCAGTTATGTTTAACTTGTCGAGTTCCGCCTTCACGTAGCCATGCTCAATCGGGTCATAAACGTATTTGTTGATGAACCTACCGTAGTATTGCGGGCGCTTTCGCGAAGTGGTCGGCTCATTGTCATAGAGTCGGTCAAGTTCTGCAAAAAACGAATCTGGGAAGGTGTGTATCCATTTTTGAAGCCCTTCGGCGATATATTTGCCGAGCAAGAGCCGCAGAGCGTCATGCCGCCTGTCCTGCTGAAAGCCTGTCGCCTCATCGACCAGCGCGGTGATACCAACCTTGGCGAAAGCCGATTGTAGTATCTCTGCCTTCTCTGCGAGGTGGGCTTGCTTGGGGGCAAGATTGCCGTCCCTTCTTGCTCTCAAATATAGGTCGCAAACCGCGTGCAGAATTTCAGCGTTGTAGCCAATCTGCTTCGATTTTCCGTCGAGATATTCTATTGGCTTGATCAGCTCCATAACCTCTTGATTTATATAAGGTTGTAGGTTCTGAGCGTCTATAAAGGCCGGTATGTTGATCACTCGGTTGTTGCTACGTGCGACCCGACCAAAAGCCTTGAACACCGATGTCATCATAATGACCCTAGTGTTGTCCTCGTCATCGAGGATGGCGCAGTCCAACTCACCTTCGCCAATCGGTAGCAGGCCCTTGTAGAGGGCTTTCGGTAGTTTCACCGTCTGATCAGAGGATAGCATTGCCTTAGCGACAGCATCAAAGGGGCCGTCAATGGGTTGGATTAGGTCGTCATTAGGCACTGATCAGTTCCTTATAGGTGAGGCGCTTGCTTGCCATGCGGGCAATGGTCATGTCGATGAATTGCAGGGTGCCGGCTTGTGAAGTGTTATGGCGAAACGAATATTCGTTGACGTAGCGGTGCAGGTGCTTGGGCGACATATAGTGATATACGCCTATGTAACCGCGCTTGAGCAGCGACCAGAAGCTTTCGATGCCATTGGTATGAATGTAAAACTTGCGGACATATTCGCCTGTGGTGTGGTTCACAGTTTCGTGAATGAAGCCCTGCTTTTTCAGGCCGCGATAGGCTGCAAACTCGTCGGTTACGACAACCGCGCCTTGCGGAGCGTTTGCGGCAATGAAGCCCTGCAACGTTGCTTTATCGGTCATTGTGACAGGGGTGGCGCGAACCTGTCCTTCATCGTCGCGAATACCGACAACGGCAGTCTTGCCAACCGCACCGCGACCAGCGCGAAGCTTTTTGTTGCTGTGCTTGTTCTTCTCTTTGCCACCGATGTAGGTTTCATCGACCTGCGTCATTGAACCCATGTCGCGATCATCGGCACCCATCCAAGTTTCGCGGATGCGCTGTGCGAGGAACCAAGCGGTTTTCTGCGTCACGCCAAGTTCACGGGCCATCTGGGTTGACGGGATGCCTTTACGGGCGCTGGTGAGCATGAAAATGGCTAGGAGCCACTTTTGAAGGGGAAGGCGGCTTTCAGCCAATACCGTACCAGTGCGAACGCTGAAGTGCTTGCGGCAGTCGCGGCACCGATAAGCCATTGGCTTGTGGTTTTTCGTTTCGGTAACGCTGGTGCTGCCACAGTGGCCGCAATGCGCTTCGCCATTCCAGCGGTTGCGCTCAAAATAGAGCCGCGCGCTTTCCTCATTTGGGAAGCGATTGAAGAACTCAAAAGTGCTGATACCAAGGTGCGCTGAGGCTGACTCACATTTAGGATTCCCAAACTGCCGAAAGTATGAATCTATGGCGTCCTTCATTTGGAGGACGTGACATGGGAACAGCGATTAGCTTGCGAGATGATTTTGACGGCACTGCCTTGAGGCAATTGGCGCGGAAGTCGAAAAGCGCGAACCAGGCCCGGCGGCTTTTGGCATTGGCCGAAATTTACGACGGCGGCAGCCGGACATCGGCGGCGCGGATTGGCGGGGTGGGCTTGCAGATCGTGCGTGACTGGGTGGTCCAAAATCGCGGCGATCTTCTTCGGCGAAAATTGGCCTTGGTTGGTATAGGCTTCGACCGTCATCGAGAGATCTCCATTGTGATAATGAACCTCAGAGCAAGCAGGTCCTGCCTGTTTTACCCCCAAGAATTGGCCATCAGAATATCACGGTTGGCCGGTTCGGGCACCCAACTACATTAGTTGGATAACCGCGACTTGCCCCAAAGCCACCGGTTTTCCAGCCCATTGTGTGAACGAACGGCAGTTAATCGCCGCTGCGACCTTAAAAGCAGACTGTCATCACTGTCCAACATTGCGGCCACTCCAGCTTCAGCCATCCGATGATGGCTTTTGGGCAATGGGAGTATGGTCGCCGTTTACCGAGATGGGTGCGCGAAGCGGCCCTGATTACGGCAGCCCGACGGAAATTCTCCAATGATTTGAGTGCCCATCTTTGTCCTCTCTGGGGCACCACCAGCAACCCGATTTTCGTGTTGCATACCCTTGCCTCAAACGCTGGATTTGCAGGACTTCCGAGCAGCGTTGAAGAATTCTTAAACACAATTTTCAGTAATCGTCCTTAGGCGTGACGTAGCGGAATGCTATCTTTGGTTCGGATAGAGACCCAGTTCACAGGTTTCGGTCTAATTTCCCGAGGGGCGGTAATGGGTTACGAACAATTCGATGGAGCTCGAGGTATGCTCCAGCAGAAAAAAGCCGTGAAGGCCGAGGTTGAAGAACGCGCCGCGCCGCGCTTTACGCTGCTGATCCGGACAGCCAAGCTGATCTGCGGATCTGCGGAATTTCTATGCGTTATGCGCGATGTATCCGCCACAGGCATTAGCGTGCGCATGTTCCACTCCCTGCCAAATGAGGCAGAAGATGCCGAACTGGTTCTGGAAATGCAGACCGGAGATCGCCATCCGGTCAAATTGATCTGGCAAAGGCCGGGTGAAGCGGGCTTCCAGTTTGTGACACCGGTCGATGTCGAGCAGGTCATCCGGCGATCCAGCCGGTTTCCCAAACGCGAATTGCGCTTTGCCGCCGAATTGCCGGTCCGGCTGGTGGGCTCGGGCAGGACGTATGATGCCGTGTTGCACAATCTTTCCCAGCAAGGCGCGATGATTGAAACCGGCGACAGGCTGGCGATTGCCCAGATCATTCGGATTGAAAGCCCGGGCTGGCCCAATATCGAGGCGAAGGTCCGCTGGCGCAAGGCCGAACGTTACGGGCTGATCTTCGATACGACCTTCCGGTTGCATGACCTAGCCAATATCGTCCATGCATTGCGAACGCGCCAACCGCAATCACGCTAGCTAATCCAGCGTTCCAGAAAAGTGCACCCGTAATCGCCTGCATTACCGCGATCCGATTCGGCGAATTAACCGTCCCCTAACCATTTTCCGTCAGTCCTGTGTGAGAAGATTGACGGGGGTCAGGATGAACCACGCGGCTGCCAGGCAACTAGATGTAGATGTAGCCATCATTGGCGCGGGCCCTGCCGGCCTGACGGCAGGCTATCTGCTGACCAAACAAGGCAAGACCGTCGCGATCATTGAAAAAGACGCCACCTATGTAGGCGGGATCAGCAGGACGGTGGAACACGGTGGCTACCGCTTCGACATTGGGGGGCGCCGTTTCTTCTCCAAAAGTGCGGCTGTCACTGATCTGTGGGATGAAATCCTGCCCGGCGATTTCATCCAGCGCCCGCAGTTGAGCCGGATCTATTACCAAGGTAAATTCTATTCCTACCCACTGCGAGCGGTCGAAGCGCTGTCGAAATTCGGCATCCTGCGAAGCGCCGCATGCATGGCCAGCTATATGCGTTGCAAGTTGTTTCCCCTGGCCGAAGTGAAAAGTTTCGAAGACTGGACCACCAACCGGTTCGGCCGCAAACTCTATTCGATTTTCTTCAGGGCCTATGCGGAAAAGGTCTGGGGCATGCCGTGCCATGAAATTAGCGCGGACTGGGCCGCCCAGCGCATCGGGGGCCTGTCCTTGTGGAGTGCGGTGGCAGGCGGCCTCAGGCGTTCCTTGGGTCTGAACAGGATACGCGGTGACGGGCAGGCGACGCTGGCCCCGCTGGAAACCTTGCGTTATCCGCGGCTTGGTGCCGGCATGATGTGGGATGCCGCGCGCGACAGGATTATCGCAGCGGGCGGTACGGTCATGATGGGCCGCAGTCTCGAACAACTCGCCAGCGATGGCGCGGGCGGCTGGCGGATGTCCGCCAATGGACCGGACGGCAAGATCGTGATTACCGCGAAAGACGCGGTCAGTTCCGCGCCGATGCGCGAACTGGCTGCGCGGCTGCACCCGCTGCCGGATGCCACGCTGAATGCGTCAAAGCTCAAATACCGGGACTTTCTGACGGTTGCGCTCAAAATCAGATCGGACGATCTGTTCCCGGACAATTGGATCTACATCCATGATCCCCAGCTTCAGGTGGGCCGCGTGCAGAACTTCCGCAGCTGGTCGCCCGAAATGGTCCCGGACAGGGACGTCGCCTGTGTGGGTCTGGAATATTTCTGCTTTGAAGGGGACGGGCTGTGGGTATCGCCGGACGATGATCTGATCGCGCTGGCGACCAGGGAAATGAAGATACTCGGCCTGTGCGACCCCAAGGATGTGATCGGCGGGGCGGTGGTGCGGCAGGAAAAAGCCTATCCCGTCTATGACGAAGGATACGCCGCCAATGTGGAGGCCATGCGGCGGGAACTGGAAACGAAATTCCCCAGCCTGCATCTGGTCGGCCGCAACGGAATGCACCGTTATGATAACCAGGATCGCGCGATGATGACCGCGATGCTGACCACCGAGAATATCCTGGCCGGCAAACGGATCTATGACACCTGGTGCGTCAACGAGGACGCCGAATATCACGAGGCGGGGCATGACGCCGATGAAGCCGCCATTCCTGCCCGCGAGACATCGGAGGATGCGATTCCGGCGAGCGCCGATCACGCCGCCGCGCTGCATTCATTGTGCCGCGTGCCTGAACCCACCGCCGCCGAATCGGGCACTGACAAATCAACCAAGGCCGCCTGATCGAAAGGGCTAGGGACAGCAGGGGGGCAAATCATGACAGCATATCGGACCACTGCAGTCGCTGGCACCGCCGACGCGGCCTTACGGGCAAGACCCGGCGGATGATCGAACGCAGGCGGCCTCTGTTTGCGCCGGAGCTGATCGTGCGCGTCGCCCTTGCGTGGGGGGTGATCTGTGCGCTGCTGCTGGTAATCAATACCAGCACGATTGCGGCGCGGCTCTTTCCCGATCCCAATGATGTCATGCGCCTGATCCAGGTGCGGGACCTGCTGGCCGGTCAAAGCTGGTTCGATGTCCACCAATACCGGGTCGATGCGGCGGGCGGCGGCGTGATGATGCATTGGTCGCGGCTGGTCGATGTGCCGATTGCCGCAGCAATCTGGTTCTTCTCCTGGTTCATGGTGCAGCCTGATGCGGAAATCGTCGCCGCAGTTGTGGTGCCTTTGGTTACTTTCGGCTTTGCGCTGCTGCTCGCCGGCCGGATCGCGTGGCGGCTGGTCGGGGCGGAGTCTGCCGGTCTCGCCTGTCTCGCCATGGCGCTGTCGGTGCCGCTGATTGCGCATATGCGCCCGCTCAGGATCGACCATCACGGATGGCAGATCGTTCTCGCCCTGTTGGCTGTCAATGGCCTGATGGCGCGCAGCCCACGGCTGGGCGGCTGGATGACCGGCTTTGCCCTTGCCTTGTGGGTATCTATCTCGGTCGAGGGCCTGCCGCTTGCAATTGCCATTTGCGGTATTGCCGCGCTGCGCTGGATCCGCGACCGCCGGGACAGCAGCTGGTTCGTCAATGTCATGAGCTCGCTGGCGGTCAGTTCGGCGGCAATATTCGTGGGCACGCGCGGCTTTGCCGATCTGGCGCAGCATTGTGATGCGGTTTCGCCGGTCCATCTGGCCATTTTCGCATGGGGTGCGGCGGCTACATTCTGCCTGTCCCGCTGCGAGCCGATCCCGCGTATCGGCCTGCTGTGCGCCCTGGGCCTGATCGCGGCAGGGGCGTGTGCAATCGTATTTTACGCCGCGCCGCAATGTGCGGGCGGCGGCTTTGCCGCGCCCGATCCGGTGGTCGGCGAATTCTGGTACCGCAATATGGGCGAAGGGATGCCGGTGTGGCAGCAATCGCCCGGCCTTGCGCTGCAGATCATCATACCGCCCCTAATCGGCCTACTCGCCGCGCTGAAGCTGGCCGGCCAAAGCGCCAACTGGCTGCGTAGATGGTGGTACGAATATGCATTGCTGTTGGCGGCAGCCTTGCTGGTGGCTATTTTCGTCGCGCGCGCGGGTTCGGTCGCCGGGGCGCTGGCTGCGGTCCCGCTGGGCTGGCAGATTTCGCAATGGATCCGGCAGGCGCGCAATATGCGCCGCCAAAGCCGCCGTGTTCTGGCGTTGGCCGGAACCGCGCTGGTGTTGATGCCGGCCTTGCCGCTTACGTTACTGACGATGGCGCTGACCATGGCAACCCCGGCCAAGGCATCGCTCGATATCGAACCGCCGCGTCAATCATCCTGCGCAATCCAGGAAGCATCGGCCGCGCTGCGGGCTTTGCCGAAAGGCGAAATCATCGCCCCGCTCGATACCGGGCCGCAGCTGCTGTATGATACGCAGCATTCGGTAATCGCCACCGGCCATCACCGGGTCAGCCCGGGCATGCGGGTGGTGATCCAAACCTTCACCGGTTCTGCCGATGCCGCACACCGGACGGCGCTGGAACGCGGTTCGCTATATCTGGCGGTGTGCCCCGGTCTGGCGGATGCGCATAATTACCGCACGGCCGCGTCCGGTGGCTTCATGGCTCAGCTGACCGAAGGCGATGTGCCCGGCTGGCTCGAGCCCGTGGCAATTCCCGGCGAAGGCAGCATGAAAATCTGGCGGATCAAGCGGTAATCAGCCGGCAATGAAATCCATCGCCGCGCCGTTCATGCAATAGCGTTTGCCGGTTGGTGCGGGGCCATCATCGAACACATGGCCGAGATGCCCGCCGCAATCGGCGCACAGCACTTCCGCGCGGGGATAGCCCAGCTTGTAATCCGTATCTATCAGGATCGCCTCCGATAGCGGGCGATAGAAACTCGGCCAGCCGGTGCCGCTGTCATATTTGGTTTTCGAGGAGAACAGGTGGTTGCCGCAGCCCGCGCAAACGAAGGTTCCGTTCCGCTTTTCCTTGTCTAGGGGTGAGGAATAGGGCCGTTCGGTCCCTGCCTGCCGCAAGATGTAATATTCATTGCCGGTCAGTTTCCTGCGCCACTGGGCATCGTTCAGCGCCTTGGGGAAATTGCGCGCCTGCGCCGGATTGGAACCGCAGCTGGCCAGGACCAGGCCGGACGCCGCCGTGCCCAGCAGGCAGAGGAAATGCCGGCGGGTTGGTATGTCAGCGTGGTGCATCAATCGGTTCCTTCAGCGCATATCCTGTATGGATATATACGCGGGCCAGGGCCGAAAGGTTTCGTTTGGCCCGGCCGGGATTGGCGCGGTTGGGAAATGCTCAGAATTTCTCCAGCTGGACTTCCAGTTTGCGGAACCCGTGGACGAAATTGGCCCGTACACGCTCCACCCTGCCGACCACATTCACCCGCATCTGCCGCACGTGCATTTCTTCCAGCAGGATGCGCAATTGCAATTCCGCCAGCCGCGCGCCGACGCAGCGGTGGATGCCGTAACCGAATGCCAGATGGCGGCGGGCATTTTCGCGGGTGAAATCGAGCGTGTCCGGATTGTCGAACACGGCCTCGTCGCGGTTGGCGGAAAGATACCACAGCACCAGTTTCTCGCCCGCCTTCACCTCATGGCCGAACAAATCGGTATCTTCGGTTGCGGTGCGCCGCATATGCGCCAGCGGGGTCTGGAAACGGATGCATTCCTGCACCGCATTGGGGATCACCGACGGATCGCTTTCAAACAGGGCGCGCTGATCCGGGAATGCATCCATCGAATGCACGATGCCGGACATGGTGTTGCGGGTGGTATCGTTCCCGCCCACGATCAGCAGCACCAGATTGCCCATATATTCCTGCGGGCTCATGGCGTTCATGGCTTCGGAATGGATCATCCGCGAAATCAGGTCTGGCGCTTCTCCGGCGTCCGCGCGTTCCTGCCACAGCCGGGTGAAATAGGCGGCCATTTCCATCAGGATGGTATGGCGCATCTCGTCCAGGCCGGGGATCAGGGCCACTTCGGTATCGCCTGCCCAATCGGACCAAAAGCTGAGCAGGTGGCGGTCCTTCCACGGGAAATCGAACAGGATTGCCAGCATCTGGGTAGTCAGTTCGATGGATACTTTTTCCACCCAGTCGAAAGTTTCGCCGTAACGCAGGCTGTCCAGTACCTCGCCCGTTCGGGCGCGCAAATCATCCGCCAGGCGGGTCATTTCCGCGGGGGCGAAGGCGGGGGCTACCGTGCGCCGCTGGCCGGTATGTTCGGGCCGGTCCATCGCAATGAACATTGGCAGTTCGAACCGCTGGTCCTCTACCGTGTCGTCATGACGGTCGAGAATCGTGATCCCGCCATTTTTCCATGAGGAACTGAATATTTCTGGCAGGGCCTCGACATGCTGGATGGCCTTGTGGCTGGTGACATTCCAGTAATCGCCAAACGGGCTGCCGGTCACCTTGTTGATTGGATCTTTGCGGCGCATTTCCGCAAAGATCGGCTGCCAGCGGTCCTCGACATAGATGTCGCTGCGGCTGACGTCCCATTCCTGCGTATGGACCGGCAGATCTTCTGGGTGATCCTTCAAATGCGCGTCCAACGCCTCAACCGCAGTCGGGCTGGTGCGGTAAACAGGCGTGGCCGTGCCCGGCATGTCTGGTGTATCTGCCGCCTTGGTCGCCATCGTCTCTCTCCTCGCGTCGCAGCCATTCCCGGCCGACAATCGCATTATGGTATTCTGCCCTTACTTACCCTGATGTCAACAGTAAGTAGCGATTTGCGACTTATCCTTGCGCCGGGGCGACAAATTCTTGCGATATGCCGGATCATTTAGCGTGCCGGGGCTGCGCGCTGCCAGAACCGCCTTTTCCTGGCGGAACCTTGGGGCCCCGATTTCATCACCCGCTTTCGGAACAGGGTCGCCCCGGCCTTGATGAACACCGCCACCGCAAATGCCTGCCACAACAAAGCCAGTGCATGGGGCCACAGATCTTCGATCTGCGCGGCGCGGGCCAGCATGGCAAAGGGCGAGGATAGCGGGAAGATTACCGCCGCCAGCTCCAGCGGGGAGCCCGGCCTGGCCATGGCGTAACTGGCGAAGAAGAACACCAGCAATTGCAGCATGGTCACCGGCATGGACAGCGTCTGCACTTCGCGCACAGTTGCCGCCATCGATCCGATTGCCAGGAAGATCGACCCGAGCAGCAGATAACCCATCGCGAAATAGATCACGCCCAGGATCAGGAACAGCGGCCAGCCAACTGCCGGCGGCGGCAATGCGCCCAGACCGCCCCCGGTCAGCAAGAGGAACACGCCGACCACCGATCCCCATACCAGAATGCCGACCATCGACACGCCCAGCATGGCGAACAATTTGCCCAGAAACACCGCATCCATCGGTATCGCTGCGGCCAGGACTTCGATGATCTTGTTGCCCTTCTCCTCCACCAGATTGGACAGCACCATCCCGGCCAGCAGCATGGTCAGGAAAAACAGCAGCATCTGGCTGACTTGCGCGGTGGCAACGCGGCTGGTTTTTTCCGCCGCGCCGCTGGTGGCGACTGTCTGGCGGGTTATTTTCGGAAATTCGCTCGGCGCACGGCCATTTGCGGTAGCGGCAACCAGAGCCACTCTGCCGCTGAACCGGGTCAGCTGATCTTCGGTCCCGGTCATCACCGGGGCTGCCGGTGTGCCGGTAACGATTGCAGTATAATTTCCGCGCCGCTCTTCCAGAATCCGCTGCGCCGCCTCTGCCTGCGGCCCGATGTCCACCGCTACCATAGGCGGCAGGGATGGGCCAAGTTGCCTTGCCAGCGCGCCATGTGCGGCCAGCATCGCAGTGGTGTCCGGCACACTCATCGCTATGCCGATTTCAGGATCGGCAGCATCGCCGCGAATCTGGCCACCGACTCCGCTGGACAGGGCCGCGACTGCAATCAGGAAAACGGGCCCGAGCAGGAAGAACAGGAATGCGCGGCTGAACAGGATCGCCTGGAAATCGCGCCGCGCAATCACAAAACCCGCGCTCCATATGCTGAGGCGGGATTTCCGGTGCGGACCGGGGCTTTTGAAATGGTTCATCGGGCGGCCTCCACAGCGGATTGTTCACTCAGCGCGCGTGCCGCCGCTGCGCCCGCGATATGGACGAAGGCATCGTGCAATCCGGCGCGCTCGATCGATAGTGACAGGATCCCTGCCTCGCCCTCGATCAGGGCGCGCAGCAAGGGTTCGATCCCGCTTTCGGGCAGCGAGAACATCCAGTAATCCCCTTCGCGCCGTGCGTCCTGCGGCAGTGCATCGCGCCAGCGGCCCCCGTGCGCGCGGGTTTCCAGCCGGACCTGGGCCGGAATATGGTCGCGCGCTTCATCCACCGATCCGGCATAGGGCACCTTGCCCCCGGCGATGATCGCCACGCCTTCGCACAGCCGCTCTGCATGGGCGATGACATGGGTGGAAAAAATCACCGTTGTGCCTTCGGCTGCAAGTTCGCGAATCATCACTTCCAGCTTGCCCTGGTTGATCGCGTCGAGGCCGGAAAACGGTTCGTCCAGCACTACCAGGCGCGGTTTGTGCACCAGCGTGCCGAGCAATTGGACCGTCTGCGCCATGCCCTTGGACAATTGGCGGATCTGGCGGTCGGCGGCATGGCCCAGATCGTGCCGTTCCAGCAATTCGCGTCCGCGCCGCTTGCCCTCGGCCAGTGGCAAGCCGCGCAAGGCGCCCAGAAAAGCGATAGCTTCATAGGCCTTCATCGAGGGATACAGCCCGCGTTCTTCGGGCAAATAGCCGATCATCCGCGCAATATCATGCGGCCGGTCATGCCCGAATACCCGCCGGACACCCTCATCCGGGTCGATAATCCCCAGCAGCATCCGCAGCGTGGTGGTCTTGCCCGCGCCATTGGGGCCGAGAATCCCGTAGATCGCACCTTCCGGCACCGCCAGATCGACCCCGTCCACAGCAGTGGTCCCCTCGAACCGTTTGACCAGTCCGCGGGCCTCGATCGCCAAGGGGCGAACGGCGTTGGCATCGGGGTTGGCAACGGGATTGCCTGTGGCGGCGGCTTCGCTTAGCATCATGTCCATGCTGGCCGAGTAACCCGCGGGCGTGAACGGGAGCAACCCCAAGAATGGTTAACGCTGATGTCCTGGACGGCCTGAAGGCCGCTTTGACGGATGAAGCAAAGCGGCTTGGTTTTGCCGCGATCGGCTTTGCGCCTGCCGAGGACAACCCGCTGCAGGCTGCGCGCCTGCGCGAATGGCTGGATTCCGGCTATCACGGCACAATGGGTTGGATGGAGGATCGCGCCGCGGTCCGCCAGGGGCCGCAAAGCATGTGGCCGGATGCCGCCAGCGTGATCGCTTTGGGCATGAGCTACGCCCCGTCGGCCGGTCCGCTGGCGCTGGAGGAAACGCCCGAAGTGGCGCGAATTTCCACCTATGCGCAAGGCGGCGATTACCACGATACGGTGAAGAAGGCGCTGAAGGCGCTTGCCCGGCGGCTGGTCGCCGAGTGCCGCACACTGGGCCTGCCTGAGCCGCAATTGAAGGTCTTTGTCGATACGGCCCCGGTGATGGAAAAGCCGCTTGGGCAGGCGGCCGGCCTGGGCTGGCAGGGCAAGCACACTAATCTGGTCAGCGCCGCCCATGGCAGTTGGCTGTTCCTCGGTGCGATCTATTGCACGGTGCCGTTCGCGCCTGATGTACCGCACGGGGACCAATGCGGCAGCTGCACCGCATGCCACGATGCCTGCCCGACCGATGCTTTCCCTGCGCCCTACCGGCTGGATGCGCGTCGCTGCATTTCCTACCTCACCATCGAGCACAAGGGGCCGATTCCGGAGGAATTTCGTGCCGCCATGGGCAACCGAATTTATGGCTGCGACGATTGCCTGGCGGTGTGCCCGTGGAACAAATTTGCCGATGCGGCGGCGCGTAACAAGGCGTTCCTGCCCCGCGCCGAATTGACCGCGCCTGCACTGGCGGATTTGCTGGCGCTGGATGATGTGGGCTTTCGCCAATTATTCTCCGGATCGCCGATCAAGCGGATCGGGCGTGACCGCTTCGTCCGCAATTGTCTGATTGCGGCAGGCAACAGCGGCGATACCGCGCTGGTAGCGCAGGTGCAGATTTTGGCCGACGACCCGGATGATGTGGTGGCAGAGGCGGCGCGCTGGGCGCTGGCTCGGCTGGAACCTACAGCAATTCCTTGAGCGGGGTTTCGGCATCCGCCAGCACTTCGGGATCGGCGGATAGCCGGGCCTCGACCAATTTACGGCCCTGTACATAATCCTTGACCGAATTGACACAGTCGAGCGCGATCACGCGGCCTTCCTTCAGGTAGATTACCGAGAACCTGCGGCTTGCCGGATCGCCGCGCAGCACTGTCTGGTCATAATCCATCGACAGGCCCGCGGTCTGTAATTTGAGGTCATACTGGTTCGACCAGAACCACGGGAAGGCATGATAGGGTTGCTTGTCCCCGCAGATCGCGCGCGCCGCCGTGGCGGCCATGTCATGCGCGTTCTGGACCGATTCCAGGCGGATCACGGCGTTGTCGGCATAGGGATTGGCGTGTGCGGCGCAATCCCCGATGGCATAGATATCGTCCAGCGTGGTGCGGCAATATTCGTCGACATCCACGCCGTTTCCGCCAGCCGCTCCCGCGGCGATCAGCGGGCCGATGGAAGGCACGATGCCGATGCCGACCACCACCATGTCCGCCGGGATGATTTCGCCCGTAGCCAGCCTGACGCCGGTAACTTGGCCGCCATCCCCTTCCAGCCGTTCGACCATGGTTTCCAGCCGCAAATCGACCCCGTGGGCCCGGTGTTCGGCTTGGTAGAAATCGGACAATTCCAGTCCGGCAACGCGGGCCAGCACGCGGGGCAATGCCTCCAGTAAAACAACATCATGGCCCAATTTGCGCAGCACCGCCGCAGCTTCCAGCCCGATATAGCCGCCGCCGATCACCACCACCTGTTTGGAACCGCCCGCCAGTTCGGCGCTCATCCGGTCCACATCGGCGCGGCCGCGCACGGAATGCACGCCTTCCAGATCGGAGCCCGGACACGATAGCCGCCGCGGATCGCCGCCCGCGGCCCAGATCAGCTTGCGATAGGTCAACCGGCTATCATCCGACAAGGTCAGCGTATGGTCCATCCAATCGACGGCGGTGACATTGCGGCCGGGCCGCAGATCGATGTCTTTTTCCGCCCAGAACTGTGTCGGGCGGATCTGGATGCGCTCGAACGGCTTTTCACCCGACAGATATTCTTTCGACAAGGGCGGGCGTTCGTATGGCGGGTCTTTTTCCCGGCCCAGCAAAATGATCGACCCTTCGAAGCCGTTCTGCCGCAGGGTAATGGCCGCCTGCGCGCCGCCATGCCCCGTTCCAACGATAATTACATCTGCGTGATCCATGCCGCCGTGGTTTGTCGCAAACGCCCGCCGGGTCAAGGGCATAGGATATGCGCAGGCAATTCGATTATTGGTTATCTATGAAAATTCACATGGTTAACGGCCCAAAACGTTTCGCGCCTGACTGGCGATTTGCGCCAAAACGGCAGGAGCAACCGGGCTTTGTGCCTGTGCCCGCCCGATCATCGCGCGAAACTGGCGGATGGCGGCGGCATTTTCCGTAGCCCACGCGGCAACGGCGCCTACCGGATCGGACTTGGCATTTTTCCGGCGCGACAAGCGGCGCAGGAATTCCAGCCGCATCTGTTGGAAATCACGCGCCAGGCCGGCCACCAGCAGTCGTTCCCACACATCGGACGGTTCCATCAGCGCGGCGGTGCCCTGCGCCCAGTCCAGGCCCAGCATCGCACCTAGATCAGTAAATGCCTTGGTGAGTTCGGGCGCGCGGATTTCGGCGTCGAGCGAAAGGCTGGCCAGCCCGACCGTGCCGTCGATATCATACAGATGCGCGACCTGGGCGGCGAGTTTTTCAGGGGTTCCGGCGGCAACGAAGCTGGCCCGCAGCTTGGCCGATTGGTGGCGCGCTTCGGCGGCCAGCAGACTGTCCTTTGCAGAGGACAATTCATGCACCCCGCGCGCCAATTCGGCCACCACTTGCGATGGCCGGGCAGTGCTGCCGCTGCGGCGCAGCAGGTCGGCCATTTGCCCGCGTACGGCAGACGCGGTTCGCTCGAACAGCATCAGGCGTGCGGCCTCGGGCATATCGGCGGTGTCTAGCTGTGCCCACAGGGCATCGATATCGAACAATTCCACCGCAGCGAAAAACGCGCTGGCGACCTGAGCCAGCTGCGCACTTTCTTCCTCTGCCAGTTCGAAAGGATGCACCAGGCCGAGGCAGTTGATCAACTTGTTGGCCAGCACGGTGGCGATAATTTCCCGCCGCAGCGCGTGGCCCAGTATTTCCGCCTTGAAGGTCTTGCGCATGGGCGCGGGGAAATAGGTGAGCAGGACATCTTCCATCGCCGGATCGTCCGGCAGGGTGCTCTTTTCAATCGCATCCTGAAGCAGCAGCTTGGTGGATGACAGCAGCACTGCCAGTTCAGGCCGGGTCAGGCCGATCCCGTCGCTGGCCCGGCGGGCGAGCGATGCCCCGTCGACCAATCCTTCGGTCCGGCGGTCAAGATCGCCCTTTTCCTCCAGAGTTTCGATCAGGCGGATCTGTGATGCCGTGGCCTTCGCGCCGCCGGTTTCCGCAATCGACAGGGTCAGGGCCTGCAGCCGGTTATCCTCCAGCACCATCGCCCCGACTTCATCGGTCATCGATGCCAGCAGGGCGATGCGCTTTTTCTCCGACAATCTGCCGCTGCGCTTGGCCGCAGCCAGCGCGATCTTGATATTCACCTCGTGGTCGGAACAATCGACCCCGGCGGAATTGTCGATGAAATCGGTGTTGCAGCGCCCGCCGAGGATCGAGAATTCGATTCGGCCCGCCTGGGTGACGCCCAGATTGGCCCCTTCGCCAATCACCTTCGCACGCACCAGGCTGGCATCGACCCGCAGACTGTCATTCGCCGGATCGCCGACGGCAATGTTATTTTCTGCTGAACTCTTGATATAGGTGCCGATCCCGCCGAACCAGATGAGATCGACCGGAGCGATTAGGATCTTCGCAATCAGCGCTTCGGGTTCGATCGATTTGGCATCGATGTCCAGCGCCTTGCGCGCCTGGGGTGACAGGGGGATTTGTTTCAGAGACCGGCTGAACACGCCACCGCCCTTGGAAATCAGCGCCGCATTGTAATCTTCCCAGCTGGAGCGGGGCAAGGCGAACATCCGGGCACGCTCTTTCCAGCTCGCCGCCGGGTCCGGATCGGGATCGATGAAAATATGGCGGTGGTCGAATGCGGCCACCAGCCTGATCGATCTGGACAGCAGCATCCCGTTGCCGAACACATCGCCTGACATGTCGCCGCAGCCGACCACGCGAACGGGATCGCTTTGCACATCGACGCCCATTTCGCGGAAATGGCGCTGGATGGAAACCCATGCGCCGCGCGCGGTGATTCCCATCGCCTTATGGTCATATCCGTTCGAACCGCCACTCGCGAAAGCATCATCGAGCCAGAAGCCGCGCGATTCCGCAATGTCATTGGCAATGTCGGAGAATGTGGCGGTGCCCTTGTCTGCGGCAACCACGAAATAGGGATCGTCCCCGTCATGGATCACCACACCGGCGGGATGGACCACCTTGTCATTCACGATATTGTCGGTGATCGACAGCAGCGTGCGAATGAAGATCTGGTAGCTGGCCCTGCCCTCTTCCGCCCAGGCTTCCCGGTCGCTGGCCGGCGAAGGCAGCAGCTTGGGATAGAAACCGCCCTTTGCACCAGTCGGCACGATCACCGCATTCTTGACCCGCTGTGCTTTCATCAGCCCAAGGATTTCGGTGCGGAAATCATCCCGCCGGTCTGACCAGCGCAGCCCGCCGCGGGCGACCGGGCCGGCACGTAAATGGATGCCTTCAACCCGGCGTGAATAGACGAAAATCTCGCGCCAAGGCACCGGTTTGGGCAGGCCCGGCACCAGCTTGGAATCGATTTTTAATGCCAGCGCTTCGGCCGATGGACCGGCAAACGCATTGGTCCGCAGGATCGCCCCGATCAGCGCATTGTACAGCCGCAGCAGCCGGTCGTCATTGATCGCGGCCACTTGCGCCAGGCCTTGCCGAATCGCGCTGTCGGCCTTCTTCGCGGCGGCCTGGCGGTCTGTGTCGAAGGCCGGATCGTGCATTGCGGTAAACCGCGCAATCAATGCGGCGGTGACGGCCGGCGCGCGTTGCAGCGCATCGACTACCGTATAGATGGTGAAACCCATTCCTGCCTGGCGCAAATATCGATAGAACGCGCGCAGCCAGTCTGCCTCCTGCGCGGACAAGCCGGTGCCGATCACCAGGCGGTTGAACGGATCGTCTTCCGCCCCGCCATTCAGCACCGCGACAATCGCCTCTTCGATCGCGCCGGATCGTTCCAGCAATTCCGCCGCGCGGTCGCCCTCGCGCAGGGCGAGGGTGAAATCATGGATTGCACCCATCTCGCTTTCGCCCAGCAGGGTGGGGGTTTCGGCCAGGATACGAAAGCCGAAATTTTCCAGCGCCGGGATCGAATCCGACAGGGGCAAAGTGCCGCCACTTTCGTAAATTTTCAGGCGCAGCTGCCCTTCCGGATCGCCTTCGAGATGGTAGAGCCGGGCGTCGCGCTGATTGGAAATGGCTGGCAGCGGGACGGCATCGGCCGCGGTCAGATGACGCATGCGCATGATGTCGCGCGCAGCCTCCGCCGGGCCGTATTCGCTGCGGTATGATACCGGGAATGCTTCGGCGAAGCGTGTGGCGATGGCGGCGGCGCGGCCCGCTTCGAGATGCTGTACCAATTCGCTTTCGACCGCTTCAGCCCAGCCCCGCAGCATGGTTTGCAGGGCGGATTCCAGCGTGGTTTCGCTTTCCACTGCCTGCCCGCCGCGAATATCGAGGACGAAGCGCAGCATGGCCAGATTGCCGCCTTCGACCTGAAGGCTCCAATCCAGGAGTTCGGCATTGGCGCCGGTTTCCAGCAGGTTCTGGATCTGCCTCCGCACCTGGGTCGACAGCATGTCACGCGGCAACCAGACGAAGGCGAACAAATGGCGGGATAAAGCCGCCTGCACCATGGCGAGCCGGGGGCGGGGCCGATCGACCAGGCTCATCATGGTGGTCGCCACCCGTTCGATATCGGCCTTTGGGAAACTGATCATCAAATCATGTGGCAGCGCGGTCAGCGCGTGAACCAGTGCCTTGCCCGCATGGCCTTTGTTGTCGAAGTGGAATTTGTCGATCAGCTCGGTCAATTGGGTGCGCAAGCGCGGCACATGGTTGGGCGGCGCGGCCAATGCGGCGCTGGTCCATACGCCCGTGTGGACCGATAGGGCAGTCACTTTTTTGCCTTTTGTTCCCAGGCCATCCTTGACCACGGGCACGATAAACAGGTCGAGTGGGACCCGGCGGTGGACCTGCGATAGCAGATTGGCCTTGATGATCAGCGGTGCGTTCAGCCGCTCCGCCTTGGCCTTGCTGGTCAGGGCCAGATCAAACCAGGCGAAAGCCCGGTCATAAGATGCTTCGGCCAGGATGTGCTTCGCGCTGCGGCGACAGATGCCGAGTAATTCGGACATTGTTCCATCGCGGGCGCGGGTCAGGTGACCAAGCTGGGTCAGCATTCCATCGTCTAGCCAGCGCAGCAATGCCGCGCCTTCGCTGCCGCCCTTGTCATCATCCAGCACTTCGGCGTCGGCGCACATCGTATCGCGCAATTTCTGCCAGTCGTTCACTGCCGCGCGGACATCGCCCAGCGTGACGCGAATCGCCTGTTTCAGGTCGCGCCGCTGGCGTGCGTCGATCCGCGCGGTTTCGATATAGATCATCGATTCCTGCACGGACCTGCTGCTTTTGCCTGCCGGGATCGCCAGCAATCCGCCACTATCGGATCGTTCGACCGGGACCACCGGATGCACCAGCCGGTCGATCGACAGGCCCTGAGCGGCGATGGTAGAGGCCACCGAATCGACCAGAAACGGCATATCTTCGTTGACGATCGCGATGCGCATGAAACGGCGCTGGTTACTGGCCGAAACCAGCGCGATGATCGCTTCCCCCGCAGTGCGCTGCATGGCAGCGCTCAGCAGGAAAGCCGCAGCGTCGGCAACCTTGTCAGCCTCGAACGGAGTATCGCCCGGTAACAGCGATCCGCTGATCCGGTCCGCCAGGGATTTGGCGATCTTGCCACCTTGCGGGTGTGCATCACGGGTCGTTGCGGTGGTCTTGGATCCCATCCGTCCAGCTCCTGCAGGCTGGTTTCCAGCCGTATTATAATGTTGCTGCTTATTGCAGTAAAAATACATGAATAGGCTTATGGCTCAAGCGCAGCAAGCCGCCGTTTGGCAAATTCATCGCAGCTGCGCCCCGGTTCCAGAGATTTCTCTCTAGAAAGCCTGTGGGTCTTTTGACACTACGTATCTGCCCTGTTCGTGTGGTATCAGACCCGGCCCTTCGACCCCGACCGGCTGTCATGCGCCAGTATCCCGGGGCCCGCTTGCTCCGCCTCGAATCTGCCATCACGGCCAAATGAGGAAAGCGGACCCGGGCTTAGGGCGCATCCAGCTGAGCCAGATAGGTGCCTGCTGTTTGGGCAAAGGGGCTGTCCGGGGCGGTTTCGATCACCGAATTCCAGCTCTTGCGCGCGGCATCCTCGCGGCCCGACAGGACCGCGATCACTCCGGCCTCGAGGCCGATTTCCGGATCAGTCGGGGCCAGCAACGCTGCTTCTTCGATAGACCTTTGTGCTTCGTCCAGCATGTTCAACCGCCGCGCCAGCGTGGCGGACAGCAGCCATGCCTGCGGGCTATGGGGCAGGGCGGTCCGGGCCAGGGTTAACGCAGACTGCGCCTCTATGGTCCGGTCCAGCGCCACCAGCGCCCGCGCCCGGTCGATCGCGATTTCACCCTTAAGGATTTCATTTCCGGCACTGTCCGCATCCAACTGTGCCCGCTCCAGCGTGACCAGCGCGGCGGCTGTTTGCCCCACTACCAGCTGCGCATTTCCGGCCATCGCGCCCAATTGCGCGCGCGATTTGAGGGCGCCGGGCAAGGCCAGATCGCGCCCCTTGATAAAGGCGGCGACTGCTTCATCCCATTGGCCAATTTGCACCTCGGCCATGCCCAGGCATTGCGCGGCATCCGATTTCTGGCCCAATTCCGCCGTATCGAACCAGCGGCTGGCATCGCTGCGGGCGGTCTGGGGGTTGATCTGGGTCAGCGCGACGCAATTGGCCAGCCGGTTGTCGGTAATGCTGTCGGCCGGTTCGCTCTGGCGGTTTGTCTGCCGGTTCAGGCGGCGCTGTTCCCACAATTCATCGGGAATGGGGGAGACGGGTTGGGCGGTCGGCGCGGCGCCAACCTGGAGGAGGATTGCAAGCAGTGTTGACATGGGTGTGCTTTCATGGGCAGGTATGGCTTCATTCGGCGAATGGCAGCCGGGCAATAATGCCCAGCAGCAAAGCGACATCGTCATCGCGCGACATCCGGTGATCGGCCGCTTTTACCAGGGTCACCTGTATATCGTCCGAACGAAGGTGCTGCGCCAGTCTCAGGCTCAGTTTCCACGGCACATCGGCGTCGTTCTGGCCATGCAGCAGGCGCACCGGGCAGTTGATGGCAATGTCCCCGTCCAATAGCCGATTGGCCTGCGCATCGTGCCAGAATTTCGCGAAAGTCGGCGTCGGATCGGGGCCGTAGGGATTGTTCTCGAACACAGTCTCGCCGCGCAATAATCGGGCCTTCTGCGCCTCGTCATAGCCCCAGTCGGAAAAATCGGGCGCAGCAGCGATGCCGACCATCGCGGCCAATCGGCCCCCCAGGGCCAGGCCCACCAATAGCATCAGCCAGCCGCCCAAGGATGATCCGACCAGCACGACCGGTCCAGGGCATTTCGCGGCGATCAGGTGGAGCACTTCGTCCCGCCACAGGGTCAGTGTACTATCGGAAAACTTGCCTCGGCTCTGCCCGCAGCCTGAATAATCCAGCAGCAGGCAGGCGCGCCCCTGCGCCCGCGCCCATTCATACAGCGCGGCCGCCTTGCTGCCGGCCATGTCGGACATATAGCCGGGCAGGAAGACCAGCGTTGACCCGGACCCGGTATCAGCGCCCGCCGTATGGCGAAAGGCAATCTCGCGGCCATCGGGTAATGTGTGGAATTCAGTATTGATCATTGTCGGTTGTTTACGCCCCTGGCAGGTTCGGAAACAAGCCGTCACTGATCCGGCAAGTGCGGCGTCAGTAGATTTCCGGGAGATGGAGCGGCACGGTATCGTCCCGGCCGGGTTCGGAATTGTTGCAGGCGGCCAGCATGAGGAGCGCCAGCAAGGTCAGGAATCGCATTGTCTCGTCCTTCCTTTTCAAGCCTGCCCCTGTTTCAGCTTCGGGGCGCATCGGCATCCTGCAGGAATATTGCCTCGATAGACATACCAAATGTTTCGGCAATGCGAAAGGCAAGAGGTAGCGAGGGGTCGTATTTGCCCGTCTCGATCGCGTTCACGCTTTGCCGGGACACTGCCAGCCGTTCCGCCAGATCCTGCTGGCTCCAATTGCGTTCGGCGCGCAGCACCTTGAGCCGGTTGTTCATTTGAGCTGCCCCCAAGCGCCGTAGGTAAGCTTATTAGAGATTGCCCCGGCAACGAAGCCGAAAAACCACAATATCGCGATCCAATAGGCATCGACATGATCGACCAGTTCGAAATTTTCGAGGAAACCCCAGACAGTTGCCACGGATAGCGCGAAGCCGGTCGCGATCAGCGCTTGCCGCACGATCAGCATACGGATGAATTCGTCCTTGGTGTCGAGAATCAACCTGCCGATGGCGTAGAATGCGCCTACGATGGACAGGCCCGGCACCAGGGCCAGCAGCCACACCGCCGGGCCATCTACCAGATCGCGCGATACCAGATATACTCCGGTAACCAGGCTGATCATGTAACTGCCCATCGAAAGCCCCATCCGTTTCATATAGGCTTTCTGCGGCGGACGATTATCTACCCCAATCATGCGGGGCCGTCTTTCCGCAGGCAGCGATTGCGCGACTTGCCCAGCCATATGGAAGGAAAAATCGCCAGCAGCGCGATCGGCCCGAATTGGGCAAATTCCTGCGGCACGAAATCGAACACCGCAAGCACGGCAAGCGCGATCATGGCGGAAGCCAGCAGCAGGGCTTTCTGAATTTGATTCATGGTCAATGGTCCCTTTCACAATGTAAAGCTTCATTTACATCATTCCAAAATTAAGTCAAGTGACATTGATAAAATGATAATGGAGCTTGTCATTTCTCAAATCTGCCTCGCGGGAAAAATCGTCTTGGTGCAGTAACCAAATCGGCGTAGATCACCGGCATGATGATCACGCCCCCGCCAGCCGCCCACCCCCGAACTACCCTTTCACTTGACCGCCGCACTCTGTTTCGTGCCGGTGTGCTCGGCGTTGGCCTCGCTGCCCTGCCGCTGTCCGCCGCAGCATCCACGATGCGCGGATTTACCCACGGGGTCGCCAGCGGGGAGCCGGGGCCGGCGCAGGTTCTGCTGTGGACGCGGTTTGTCAGCCATAGTCCTGTCACCCTGCGCTACGAAGTCAGCGAGGCCGCCGATTTCGCCAAGATTATGTCCGGCGGTGAAGTGCTGGCCAGCCCTGATCGTGATGGCTGCGTGAAGCCGGTCGCGACCGGGCTGGAACCGGACCGCTGGTATTATTTCCGCTTCATTGCGCCGGACGGTTCGATGTCCGACATCGGCCGCAGCCGGACGCTGCCGGTAGGTGATGCTGCGCGGTTCCGGCTAGCTGTGGTCGGTTGTTCCAATTTCGGCTTTGGCTGGTTCAATGCCTATGCCCATATTGCCGAAACGGACCAGACCGATCTGGTCATCCACACCGGCGATTATATCTACGAATATGGTGCGGGCACCTATCCCACGGCCAAGGAAGCGGCGCCGGGCCGCATTCTCGATCCCCAGACGGAAATTGTCGCACTGGCCGATTATCGCCGCCGCTATGCCACCTATCGCAGCGACCCCGATCTTCAGCGCCTGCACCAGATGTTTCCGATGATCGCCATTCCCGATGATCACGAAAGCGCCAATGACAGCTACCGCGACGGCGCGGAAAACCATGATCCCGCAACCGAGGGTTCCTGGGAGGTGCGCAAACGGGCGGCGATGCAGGCATATCGCGAATGGCTACCGGTTTCGGACGAACCGTGGGCCAGATATGATGTCGGCCGGCTTGCGACGATTTTCCGGCTGGAAACCCGTCTGACAGGGCGCGACAAGCCGTTCGACTTCGCCGATGTAGTCAAGGGCGTGGAAGGTGATCCGGAAAGGCTGGCAGCATCGCTTGCGGCATTTCGCGACGGGGCGTGGCGCGATCCGGCGCACGGCCTGATGGGCGATGCGCAGGAGGCGTGGCTCTATGCCGGGCTGAAACAATCCCGCACGGACGGGACGGTCTGGCAGGTGCTGGCGCAGCAAGTGGTGATGTCGAGCATGACCCTGTCGCTGAAGGTCACTGATGACATCTTGAGCACCTTGCCCGATTATATCCGCGATCGGCTGATAGTGGCTCTGGCCACCAATGAAGCGGGCCTGCCGTTCAATATGGATGCCTGGGACGGCTATCCCGCGGCCCGCGAACGGTTGCTGGCCGCTGCACTGGAAGCTGGGGCAAATCTGGTGGTGCTGGCGGGTGACAGCCATAATGGCTGGGCCTCGAATCTGGATAATCGGGGTGCGGCAGCGGGTATCGAATTCGCCGGACATTCGGTGGCATCGCCGGGCGCGGAAGCCTATCTGCCGTGGCTCAAGCCGCAGGACTTCGCTGCGCAGCAAGTGGCAGGCAACCGGCAATTGCAATGGGCCGATACCGGCCGGCGCGGCTATATGGCCGTGGAACTGACCCCCACGCGGGCGACGACAGACTATCATTTCCTGCAAGGGGTCCGCACCCGTTCGACCGCACTGGCTGGTTCAAAGCGGATCACCAGCGATGCGGGCAGCCAGAAACTGGGTCTCGGTTGAAGAATTAGCAACTGGCTGCTAGATAAAACTCATGACGAAGGCGCGCTTCACGTCTCGGGCCACTACCACCTGGTTTACCCCGGGGGGCTTGGTCGCGGCCTGATACGCCCGTCCATGCCATCCGGGGTTCGGGTGGCAAGGCGTCAATCTCCCGAACCTGATCACTATCAGACGCCGAGACTTCCGGTGCGAGCGCCATTGTGCCATTGGCACTCGCAGACAAGGTGAGATAAATTCGATGAGTGAAATGCTGAAGATCAGTCTGCCCGATGGATCGGTGCGCGAAATGCCCCGCGGTTCGACGCCCGCAGATGTCGCCGCGGCAATTGGCCCCGGCCTGGCGAAGGCAGCACTGGCGGCCCGCGTGAACGGCGAAGTGCGCGATATCATGCGCCCGTTCGACGGCGATACCGCGCTCGAACTGATAACGTCGCGGGACGAGGCTGACGCGCTGGAACTGGTGCGGCACGATTATGCCCATGTCCTGGCCGAAGCGGTCCAGGCGCTGTGGCCCGGCACGCAGATCACTTTCGGCCCATCGACCGATGACGGGTTCTATTACGACGTGATGGCCCCGGCGGGCCGCGAACCCTTCGGGATGGACGATTTGCCCGCAATCGAAGAGAAAATGCGCGAGATCATCAAGGCGGACAAGCCGCTGACGCGAGAGGTGTGGAGCCGCGCGGCGCTGATCGACAAATGGCAGGCCGATGGCGAAAGTTTCAAGGCCGAATGGGCACAGGAACTGCCCGAAGGCGAAGAGTTGACGGTTTACCGCAGTGGTGACGACTGGCTGGATATGTGCCGCGGCCCGCATCTGGCCAGCACCGGAAAGCTCGACCCCCAGGCGTTCAAGCTGATGCGAGTGGCGGGTGCCTATTGGCGCGGCGACCAGAAGAACGCGCAGCTGACGCGCATTTACGGCACCGGCTGGCTGAACAAGAAGCAGCTGAATGAGCACCTCGTGCGGCTGGAAGAAGCCGCCAAGCGGGACCACCGCAAGCTGGGCCGCGAGATGGATCTGTTCCATCTGCAGGAAGAAGCCCACGGCAGCGTGTTCTGGCACCCCAAGGGCTACAAGATCTGGCGCGAGCTGGAGGCTTATATGCGCCGGATGATGGATGGCGGCGGATACCGCGAAATCAAGACCCCGCAGGTGATGGACGCGCGCCAGTGGGAACAGTCCGGCCATTGGGGCAAATACCGCGCGAATATGTTCGTCATCCCTGACGAAGTGCCCAATACGGAGGAGGAAGGGCCGGTGATCAGCGGCGATGCGCAGTGGATGGCGCTGAAGCCGATGAACTGCCCGGCGCATGTGCTGGTGTTCAAGCAGGGCATCACCTCCTACCGCGATCTGCCGATCCGGCTAGGGGAAATGGGCTGCTGCCATCGCAACGAACCGCACGGCGCGCTGCACGGGCTGATGCGGGTGCGCCAGTTCACGCAGGACGACGCACATATCTTCTGCACCGAAGAACAGGTGATCGGTGAAGTGCGCCAGTTTTGCCAGCTCGCCAGCCGGGTTTACAAGGATCTCGGATTCGAAAAATTCGCAGTCAAGCTGGCGACGCGCCCCGATGAACGCTTCGGCAGCGATGCCGATTGGGACAAGGCGGAGGGCGAACTGCGCAATGCGGTGATCGAAGCGGGCATGGCGACGGAGGAATTCGGCTGGGAGGAACTGCCCGGCGAAGGTGCGTTCTATGCGCCCAAGCTGGAATGGCACCTGACCGACGCGATCGGGCGGACATGGCAGGTCGGTACGATCCAGTCCGACCGCGTGCTGCCCAAACGGCTGGACGCGCATTATGTCGGCGAAGATGGGGAACGCCACCGCCCGGTCATGCTGCACCGGGCGATCTTTGGTTCCTACGAACGCTTCATCGGCATCTTGATCGAAAACTATGCCGGTAAATTGCCGCTGTGGCTGGCCCCGGTGCAGGCGGTGGTGGCCACAATCGTGTCCGACGCGGATGACTACGCGCAAACGGTACTGGCGAAATTGCAGGCGGCGGGCCTGCGCGCCGAACTCGACGTGCGGAACGAAAAAATCAATTACAAGGTGCGCGACCATTCGGTGAAGAAAGTCCCGCATCTGCTGGTGGTCGGCAACCGCGAGGCGGAGGAAGGCAGTGTTGCGATCCGCACATTGGGCCAGCAGCAGCAGAGATTCTTGGCCGTGGACGAAGCGATTGCGATGTTGAAGGCAGAGGCAACCGCGCCCGATTTGTGCCCGGATTCGCCAGCGTCAGAAGAGGCTTGATCCTATCTTGCTGGCGGGCCTGAACCCGGAACAGATCGCGCTGATGGTGGCGGCGGCGCTCGGTTCTGCCTTCGTTCGCGGATTGTCCGGTTTCGGCATGGCAATCCTGCTGGTGCCTATCCTCGGGCTGGTCATTTCGCCGCAATCGGCGGTGGTGACCAGCAATCTGCTCGCGCTGCTGATAGGTCTGGTTGGCCTGCGAAAAGTGATCGGCCATAGCGAGGCTTCGGCGAAGCCGATTGCGCTTCTGGCGATGCTGGCCACGCCGCTGGGGCTGTGGGCCTTGTCGGTCACCGATCCAGCGCTGGCGCGGTTCCTGATTGCGATGGTGGCAATCGGTGCTTTCGTCATCGTGCTGCTGCCCAAACGCGCGGAGACATTCCGCCCGCACGCCCTGGAAACCGGCGGGACGGGTGTGGCCGCAGGGGTGCTGACGGGATTTGCCGGAATGCCCGGGCCGCCGGTGATCCCCTATTATCTGCGCCGCGCAATTGCCCCGCAGACCGCCCGCGCATCGATGATGGCGATCTTTCTGGCAACCTCCATCGCGGGTTCGCTGGCCGCGCTGGCGCTGGGGTTGATGGAGGTAAAGGATGCGGTGCTGGCCGCCATTCTGTTCCCCGCGATCCTGATCGGCAATGCGCTCGGCTCGCTCGCCTTCGGCAAGGTCAGTCCGGCGCTATGGCGAAGTTTTGCAGGATTGGTGCTGGGCGCGGCCGCAGTCGGCGCGCTGGCGAAGCTGGTCTAGATTAGCTCAGAGCCCGACACGAAAGTATTTCAATCGTAGCAATATCTTGCAGTTCGCCTTGTGAGCATGCGGATGTTGTGAGCATGCGGATGGAGGCGATCAACGCCCAGGCTGTTGATGAGGCGATGGAGCGTTCGCAGTCTTTCGCGAGGCGTCGGCAGCGACCGA
>JBGSJO010000028.1:0-23607 GCA_041741895.1 Pontixanthobacter sp. | reverse complement strand
GGCAGCTCCATCCCTTGTCCAGCAGAATGATCGCATTGGCACGGCGCGCCGCGCGCGCTTCACTCAGCCCATCCCGCGCCAGAGCTCGTAGCTCAAGCCGTTCTGCTTTGCTCAGGAAACCACTGCGGATCATGCCCCAATGCAAAATCGCTTCCCGACTATAACGCAACCCCTATTTTTTCGGATCTTCAAGGAGTCGAGGTATATTTCGGTTGCAAATCTTCGTGCTGGAGTTCGACGCACACTGGAAACGTGTTGTCAGCGTTTAGCCGAGCTATCAACAGCACAGAAGAGTTAGCGAACTATACCATAGGGCGAAATCATCAATCGTTAACGCTCAGGCGCAGCATTCGGGTTTGAGCCGAATTTCCGAATTGGCATGTCAATATCAAAGCCAGATTGAGAATTGCCACGTGACGCTTTTCTGCGGGTTAGCGATTTTGTTAACGATTGATGATTCCGCCCTGAGCTATACCATCGATGAGCAAACGTTGTAAAAAAGTGGTTGCCCTGCGGTGTCTTCGCTAGAAGTGGGTGAGGCGCCCAGAAAATGAAGAGCTTTATTGCCGCGGCGGCGATCACGAAAAATTGGCCCCACTTCTATACAGGGCCAACAACGGGATTCCCCCGTCAGCGATTACGGGCTAGGGGGACATTAGCAGGCTGCGTCCCGACCGGACGCAAGCCGAGAGCCATTCCTTGCCTGCGCGAACCTTGGCCAGATTCTGTGTATCCTGATGGGTTATCAACCAGAAGCTGCGGGTAATCGACTGGCCTGGGCAGACTGCTTCCAGATTATTGGATTGCCGGGCTATGAAGCAGGGGAGAACGCCAATCCCGGCACCCTCTTCGATCAGACGTGCCTGGGCATTGATGCTCGACGATCGTATCTGGGCGGACAGCCCTGCATGGAAATCGTCGAGATAATTGAGTTCCGGGGCGTAAAGCAATTCCGGCACATAGCTGATCAGCGTATGTCCGTTTGCAAGATCCGCTGGTAGCAGCGGCGTGCCGTGTTGTTCCAGATATTCTGAGCTGGCGAACAGCATCAGCCGGTAATCCGAGAGCTTGCGCGACAGCACCGGTCCGGCCTTGGGCCGCGACAGCATGACGGCAATGTCGGCCTCGCGCCGGGACGGGCTGAGAAATCCGCTGTTCGCAATCAGTTCGATCACCAGATTGGGATGGGCGCGGGCAAAATCGGCCAGATAGGGCGTCAGGAACTGGCTGCCGAATCCCTCTGCCACGCTCAGGCGCAAACTTCCACTCAGGCCCGATCTGGGGCTTAGAGTTTCGTCGATACTGCGCGCGGCATCGGCCATCGCCTCTGCCTTGGCCAGCAGCATTTCGCCCGCTTCGGTCAGCGATTGGCCATCCCGCGTTCGTTCGAACAGGGTCACTTCCAAATGTTGTTCCAATCGGCGGAGGCGGCGTCCCAATGTGGTTGGATCGACCTTGAGCGCATGCGCGGCCCGGCCTATCTGCCCGGCGGTGGCTACGGCCAGGAAGACGCGTAGATCGTTCCAGTTCACATCCTGCATATTTGCAGCCCATAGATGCAAAGTTGGAACTTGTCTGCACCATTCCCGTATGGGAAAGGCAATCAAGGGCCATTTTAGGAGTTACATTATCATGCGACAGATCGACCATTTCATCGCCGGCGGCGCGGGATCTTCCGGGACTGGCCGCACGCACCAGATATGGAACCCGTCGACCGGCGAAGTGCAGGCGGAGGTCTCGCTCGGCGATGCTGCGCTGCTCGACCGGGCGGTTGAGGCTGCGAAAAAGGTTCAGCGCGAATGGGCCGCGACCAATCCGCAGAAACGCGCGCGCGTGATGTTCCGGTACAAGGAGTTGATCGAAGCCAATATGCAGGAACTGGCCGAGCTGCTTTCTTCCGAACACGGCAAGGTGATCGACGATGCCAAGGGCGATATCCAGCGCGGACTGGAAGTGATCGAATATGCCTGCGGCATTCCGCAAGTACTGAAGGGTGAATATACGCAAGGCGCAGGGCCGGGCATCGATGTCTATTCGATGCGCCAGCCGCTCGGCATTGGGGCCGGAATCACCCCGTTCAATTTCCCCGCGATGATCCCGATGTGGATGTTCGGCATGGCCATTGCGGCGGGCAATGCCTTCATCCTCAAGCCATCGGAACGCGATCCCTCGGTCCCCGTCCGGCTGGCCGAACTGTTCCTTGAAGCAGGCGCGCCCGCGGGGCTGCTGCAAGTGGTGCACGGCGACAAGGAAATGGTCGATGCCATCCTCGACCATCCCGATATCGCTGCGGTCAGTTTTGTGGGATCATCCGACATTGCGCATTATGTTTACAAACGCGGCGTTGCGGCGGGCAAGCGCGTGCAGGCGATGGGCGGGGCGAAGAACCACGGCATCGTGATGCCCGACGCCGATCTCGACCAGGTGGTGAACGATCTGGCCGGCGCGGCCTTCGGTTCTGCGGGCGAACGCTGCATGGCGCTACCGGTGGTGGTGCCAGTGGGCGAAGACACGGCGGACCGTCTGCGGGAGAAACTTATCCCGGCGATCCATGCCTTGCGGATCGGTGTCTCGAGCGATCCCGACGCGCATTACGGCCCGGTTGTCACCCCGGAACACCGGGCGCGCGTCGAACAATGGATCGACACGGCGGAGAATGAAGGCGGCGAGATCGTTGTCGATGGCCGCGGCTTCAGCCTGCAGGGACACGAGAAGGGCTTCTTCATCGGCCCCACGCTGATCGACCACGTCACCACCGACATGGAAAGCTACAAAGAAGAGATTTTCGGCCCGGTTCTCCAGATCGTGCGCGCCAGGGATTTCGAGGAGGCAGTGCGCCTGCCCAGCGATCATCAATATGGCAACGGCGTGGCGATCTTCACCCGCAACGGCCATGCGGCGCGCGAATTTGCTGCCCGCGTGAATGTCGGGATGGTCGGCATCAACGTGCCGATCCCGGTGCCGGTCGCCTATCACAGTTTCGGCGGGTGGAAACGCAGCGCCTTTGGCGACACCAATCAATATGGCACCGAAGGGCTCAAGTTCTGGACCAAGGTGAAAACCGTGACCCAGCGCTGGCCCGATGGCGGCATGGACGGTTCCAATGCCTTCATCATTCCGACGATGGGGTGATGGACCGATCGCTGTAGCGGGTCGGCGTCAGCGCATCACTTGGCCGTCCAGCCGCCATCGACAGCCAATGCCTGACCGGTCGTGAAGCTGGCACCTGTGCTGCACAGCCACAGGACGGCCTCCGCGACTTCTTCGGGCAGCCCGATCCGCGCCATTGGTTCAGTGGCGATCATATGTTTGCGGCCATCATCGCTGGTTTGCATATACCGTTGCAGCATCGGAGTTTCGATCGCGCCCGGGCAAACGGCGTTGATGCGAATTTTCCGCGCCGCATATTCCAGCGCTGCCGCTTTGGTCAGGCCGACCACGCCGTGTTTGGAGGCGACATAGGCGGCAACTCCCGGAATTCCGATCAACCCCGCGACGGATGCGCAATTGACGATGGCGCCGCCGCTTTCCTCTTTCGACATGTACCGGATTTCCTCGCGCATCCACAACCACACCCCGCGCAGATTGACTGCAATCACGCGGTCCCAATTTTCAGCTGTGGAATCGCCAGTATCCGCGGTTTCGCCTTCGATACCGGCATTGTTGAATGCCGCATCGATTCGGCCGAAGCGGGTGATCACCTGCTTCATCATGGTGGACACTTCGTCTTCGTGGGACACATCACAGCGGAAAAATGCGCAATCCGCGCCTTCCTGTTCCAATTCGGCCAGGGCTTCCTGCCCGCAGGCCTCATCCTGGTCGACCAGCGCCACCGCGTAGCCTGCGCGCGCGAACAGCCGTGCGGTTGCCTTGCCTATTCCCGAACTGGCGCCGGTAACGAGCGATGCTTTGGGATGGGTGCCTTGCGCCATAAAATCTCCGTACACGGCACTTGCCGCCTCTGATCCCGCCCTGGATCGATGATCCAGGCATCTGGTTAGCGGAAAGCGGCCGGCGCGATCATTACGCAAATATGCGGAAAGGTGATTGGCTAATGCGCCCGCGTGGTCAGGGGAATTCCTTAACGCGGCAAATCTGACCCGCGCCTAGTGTTGCGGGGCTGGGAGCCTGCATTGCTTGAAATCATCTTGCCTTGGTTGAAGCTTGGTCTGTGCACATTGGTCATCGCGGCGGCCGGCCCTGTCCTGGTCCGCAGCAGCGAGAAGATTGCCCGCGAAACCGGCGTTTCCATGACCTGGATCGGAGTGATCCTGCTGGCAACCGCTACCTCCCTGCCGGAACTGACCACCGGGATCAGCGCGGTCACTCTGGCCGATGCCCCGAACATCGCAGTGGCCGATGCGCTGGGCAGCTGCATCTTCAACCTATTGTTGCTGGTCCTGCTGGACGAATTCAGCCGACCCGAACCACTGTTCCGGCAAATCGACCAGGGCCATGTCCTGACCGCCGGATTCGGCACGATCCTGATCGGAACGGTTGGTGCGATCATCCTGCTCAACAATGCCGGGATGGATTTCAGGATCTTCCACATCAGCATTTTCAGCCCGATCCTGATCGCGCTCTACCTGGTGGCGATGCGTGCGGGGTTCGATTACCAGCGCCGCAGCAACGTGAACGAAATGGAAGCCGACTGGCGCTCCAGCGCAGTGCTGAAAAGAGCCGCTGTCCGGTATGTCGCCGCCGCCGGGGTGGTGATCCTGGCAGGCATATGGCTGCCATTTGTCGGTCTGGAAATCGCCGAAGTGATGGACTGGCAGACAACTTTCGTCGGGACGCTGCTGATCGCTGCATCCACTTCGGTCCCCGAACTGGTGGTGGCGATCAGTGCGCTTCGCTATCGGTTGGTGGATATGGCGATCGGCGGTCTGCTTGGCAGCAATCTGTTCGACGTGCTGATCCTGGCGATCGACGATATTCTGTATCAGAAGGGATCGCTGCTGGCATCGGTATCCCCGGCCCATGCGGTGACTGCCTTTGCCGCGGTAATCATGTCCGGGATATTCATCGTCGCGTTGCTGTTTCGGCCGGATTCCAAGGTGATGGGCACGGTTAGCTGGATCAGCTTGTCGCTGCTTGTGGTCTATCTGTTCAGCGCTTATGCAACCTTCCTGATCGGGCAATAGACGATGGTGCAAACTCAAGCCATTAATGAAGCGGTTGCGAGCGAAGGCAGCGGACCGGACAATCCCGTCGGCATCGGTGAGGGGTTGAGCACCGCCGAAGCCGCGCGGCAGCTGGCTGCCGAAGGCCCCAATCTGTTACCGCAGACGACCCAGCGCAGCACATTGCGCATCATCGGCGAGGTACTGCGCGAGCCGATGCTTGCGCTGCTGCTGGGGGGCGGCGTCGTCTATTTCATTCTGGGTGATCACGCGGAAGCCCTGATCCTGCTTGGCTTTGCGACCTTTTCGGTTGCCATTACCGCAATCCAGGAAACCCGGACGGAACATGTTCTGGAGGCGCTGCGCGATCTTTCGGCCCCGCGTGCACTGGTGATCAGGGACGGACAGCAGCAGCGCATTGCCGGGCGCGATGTGGTGCGCGGCGATTTGTTGGTGCTGGAGGCCGGTGACCGGGTGGCGGCCGATGCGCAATTGCTGCAGGCGGATGATCTGCATGCGGACGAATCCCTGATCACCGGGGAATCGCTCAGCGTTCGCAAAAAAGCATCGGCGCAGCAGCCCGATCCTGGGGCGCCGCCGCGCCCGGGCGGGGAGGATCAGCCCTTTGTCTTTTCCGGTTCGATGATCGCCCGCGGACACGGCTTAGCCCGCGTTGTCGCCACCGGCGGACATAGCGAGATTGGCCGGATCGGCAGGTCACTCGCATCGCTCGACACCCAAGCACCGCGCCTGCGCAAGGAAACCGCCCGGATCGTCCGCCTCAGCGCGCTGGCAGGCGCTGCGGTGGCGGGCGCGGTGGTGGTGCTATACGGCCTGACCCGGGGCGACTGGATCGATGCCATTCTGGCTGGGATCACTACCGCTATGACCATGCTGCCGGAGGAATTCCCGGTCGTGCTGGCGGTATTCATGGCAATGGGTGCCTGGCGGATCGGCCAGGCAGGGGTTCTCACCCGCCGGGCCGCTGCCATAGAAACGCTGGGCGCGACCACTGTGCTGTGCACCGACAAGACCGGCACACTGACCCAGAACCGGATGGCGGTGGTGCGCCTGTGGGCGCCATCAGGCGGCGAGGTAACGCTTGGCCCGGATGCCCAGCTCGCTGGCCGGCCAGCAAAGATTTTGGAATTCGCCTTGCTCGCCAGCCCGGCGGTAGCGGTTGATCCGATGGACCAGGCGATCCATCGCTGCGCCGACGAGAGCGGAATTGCCGCAGGCTCCGGCCTTGCCCTGTCAAGCGAGCACGGCTTCCAGCCTGAATTGCGGGTGATGTTCAACCATTGGCGGGAAACCGGCGCACCGGGACAATCGGTGATTGCGGTGAAGGGCGCGCCGGAATCCGTAGCCAGCCTGTGCGGGCTTGAAGGGAAGGAATTGCGCGCATTGACCGATGCTGCGGATGCCATGGCGCATCGGGGTATTCGGGTTCTGGGCGTCGCCTCCAGCCAGGCGGAGGATCCGGACCCTGACGCTGGGTTGGAAGATCACGATTTCGCCTTCATCGGCCTGATTGGTCTGGCCGATCCGCTGCGCGAGTCGGTGCCTAATGCCATCGCGCAATGCCGCAATGCCGGCATCAGAGTGGTCATGATCACCGGCGATTATGCGGTAACCGCCAGCGCAATTGCCGGTGCTGCGGGCATAGAGGACGGTGATGTCCTGACCGGTGAGGAACTGGATACGCTCGGCGATGATGCGCTCGCCGAACGGCTCTGCCATGTCAGCGTATTTGCTCGGATCATGCCGGAACAGAAATTACGCATCGTCACCGCATTCAAGGCAGGCGGCGAAGTGGTCGCGATGACCGGTGACGGGGTAAACGATGCCCCCTCGCTGAAAGCCGCGCATATCGGGATCGCGATGGGCAAGCGCGGCACCGATGTGGCGAGGGAGGCATCGTCCATCGTGCTGCTGGAGGATGATTTCGATTCGATCGTCCGGACCATCGCATTGGGGCGCCGTATCTATGACAATATCCGCAAGGCGATGGCGTTCATCTTTGCTGTCCATGTGCCGATAGCCGGATTGACCCTCATGCCGCTCCTGTTCGGGCAGCCTCTATTGTTTGGGCCAATCCATATTGCCTTGCTGGAAATGGTGATCGACCCGGTGTGCGCGTTGGTGTTCGAGGCGGAACCGGCAGAAGAAAATGCGATGTCGCGCAAGCCGCGCGATCCGGCCCAGCCGATGTTCTCGATCCCGATGATCATCTGGAGCCTGTTTCAGGGCGCCCTGGTGCTGTCCCTGCTGGCGGCCGTTTATCTCGGGGCCCTATATTGGCAGTTGCCCGAAGGGCAGTGGCGCGCCCTGAACTTTTTCGCCCTGATCGCGGCGATCCTTGCGTTGATCCTGGTCAACCGTTCCTTCAGTGCCTCTTTCGCGGAGGCGTTTTCAGGGAAGAACCGGGCGCTTCTGATCGTGGTGGGGATCGTGTCTTTGGTGACGGCGCTGATCTTGACGGTGGCCCCGGCCCGCGTATTCCTGAAGTTCGACATGCTGGACCCTGTGCTGGGCGGCGTAGCAATCGGCACCGGCATCTGTGTGCTGATCATGCTCGAACGCATCAAGCCCTTTGCGGAACGGCGCTGGTTCGGCGATGAGCAGCAAGGCCCTGCCCCGCGCCGGACCATGTGACCATCTGCATCCGTATATCTCCCTAAAGTCTGGCCCGGAACTGCGGTCCATGATCTGGGGATTGGCAGACATCCGCCGACAAGCGAACTCGCCGCGCTATCCGGCAGGGAGCGCGCCGGGGGCCAAACAGCCGCGTATCTGCGAAACAGCGCCCTGATCGATCAGATGACCACCCGGTCCACCAGCCAATATGCCCCCGTGATGCCGATTGCATAAGCGGCAAAGCGGACAGCGGGCTGCACAGCGCCTTGGGCCATCTTGCGCGCGCCGGCCAGTGCCGCCAGCACAGCGATGATGACGCATAATTGCCCTGCTTCCACCCCGACATTGAATGCCAGCAGCGCGGGCACGATGTCCCCTTCGGGCAGGCCGATCGCGCCCAGTGCCCCGGCAAATCCGAATCCGTGCAACAAGCCGAACAGCAGGGCGATTACCCAGGGGAACCGCAATGTCAGGCTGGCTGGGCCCCGGGGTTTGCGCAGGATCTCGACCGCCAGAAAGACTATGGAAAGCGCGATCAGCGCCTCCACCGGTCGCTGCGGCATGGACAGAAACCCCAGTGCGGCGCCCGCCAGCGTCAGCGAATGGGCCAGCGTGAACGCGGTTGCCGCCATCACCACCGCGCGCGGGCGGCGCAGCAGCAGGACCAGCGCGATGACGAACAGCAAATGGTCCCAGCCGGTCAGGATATGGTCCACCCCGATCATGAAATAGCTGCCCAGAACCTGCCACGTGCTGGCCGGGCCGGTGATTGTGGCGGCGGGCTGAGTTCCGGTCAGGCGGTGAAGCTGCACTGGTTGGTCGAGCGGCGCGAGGCGGACCAGCATATCGCCGGGGCCGGACAGTGCAGGTACGCCAATGGTCCCGCCCGCCACACTGCCGCCGCACCGAACCTGCGCATCGCCGAGTATCGCCCCGCCGACAAAACCCTGCCTGACCTGCCCGGAATAGCGGCAATTTTCGGGCAATTGGGGCACGGCGATATCCCCGGTGGGCGGCTGGGACAGGGGGAGCTTCCATGCGATCCGCCAATCCCCGGCGCGCTGCTCGCTCATTTCCAGATAGCCGGGCCGCAATTCGTCGGCCCTGGCGGTGGCGGGCAGATACAATAGCACCATCAGCGCCAGCAGGCTGGCCAGAAACCTCATTTCTCCACGCTAACCTGATAGGCACTGCGCAGCAATTGATAGGCATCCTTGCGCCGCTGCGCCTCTGTGCTGCTGCGCCAGTCAGCCTCCACCTGGTCGCGTATGTCGATTAATTCAGGCGGAGTACCGACCACGCGGCCACGCAGCCGCACCAGATGCCAGCCAAATCCCGATGCCACCGGGCCGGCCCAGCGTTGCGACGGTTCAAGATCATCCAGAGCCGCGGTGAAAGCCTGGCCCAGCTGCCCTTCAATCCTGTTCCTGTCCGTATTTTCGAATGAAGCGGGCAGGGAGATTGCCTCCCCGATTGTGCTACCGCCAGCAAGCGCTACCTCGGCCGCTGCGCGTTCGGCGAAATAGAGCTGGTCGAAACTGTAGCGCGCATCCGGGGTGAAGCGGTCCGGGTGCTTCGCCAGCCAGTCTGCCAGCGCGGAATCGGACACAGCTGCCGTTTCCGCCATGCTGGCCGCCAGATAATCCATCTTGTTCGACAGCCGTTTGCGCACCACGGGATCATCGCGGTCAAGGCCGAGGCGGATTGCCTCGCGGTAGAGCACTTCCTCGCGCAGGAATGTCTCGACCATAATATCGAGCTCGGCATCGGTCGGCGGGCGCTGCATGGTGCGTTCCCATTGCAGCGCCAGCGCCGCCCGGTCTTCCCGCGTTACCGTGATCGCCCGGCTGGCCGGATCGGCAG
The DNA here is from genome assembly GCA_041741895.1 of Pontixanthobacter sp. Classification (GTDB taxonomy): domain Bacteria; phylum Pseudomonadota; class Alphaproteobacteria; order Sphingomonadales; family Sphingomonadaceae; genus Allopontixanthobacter. Next base: position 13,984 of record JBGSJO010000028.1, on the reverse strand, counting down.
GCTCGCCCACCCAGCTGAAATAGAGGAACAGCGCCGCCGCCGCGGCCAGAAAATGAACGATCGGCTCGCGGGTCCAGGCGGACAGGATCATCGCCCGGCAGGTCCGATCCAGATCGGCGAGCTATAGGCCCGTTCCTGCGCCACGGCATCGTCCATTGCCTCCGGCGAGAGGGTCATGTCGAAGCGCAATGCGTCGAACAATGGCCAGCGCGGGGTCGGGATTTCCAGCACCCTGACGTAATAGAACGCCCGCTGGCCCGCCCGGTAATCGGGATCGGTCCAGACCGTGCGCAATTCCGCCGCGCCGATGGAATTGGTGTAGCGCGCTGTCTTGCGGTCCACCGTATCGCCCACCGCAGGGACCCTGCCATTCACCCGGCGGCGTTTGTCACTGTCAGACCATGCCACATCATAGATTTTCTCTCGGACTGTCCCGTCGGCCTCGGTCCACCCTTTGATGATCTGCACCCGGTCGAGATGGGCGCCGTCCGGATCCTTCAGCGCCGACACCAGGAAACGCGGCTGTCTGCCGTTCCCCGCCAGTTCGCCGCCCATCGGTACGCCGGATTTGTAGCCCGCGCGCACCCAGTCGCCGTCGAAAGCGTTGTCGGCAAAATCGAACCCGCCGAAAAACCGCACCACCATGCGCGGGCCGGTAGTTGCATATACTTCGCGACGCATCATCGCGTCGAAAATCTCTGCCCGCGTATTAGCCCGCGCCCAAACGGCCGCATATCCGCCCGCGAGATAATTCCAGCCGAACCGGCCGACCTGCGTACCCAGATTCTGCGGGGCGTTGGCACGCACTGCGCTTGGTTCATTCCCGGTATGCTTGCCGAAGAAATTGTCCTCATCGCCGGTTGCGAGCGAGGTGTGGCTGTCGGTTGATCCGATCATCCCGAATTTATACGGATTGGCCCCGGTTCGTTCCTCGATCGACAGCCCGCGCTTCAATGCTTCGCGCAGATATTCGCCGGCATACATCGGATCGGCCTTGGCGCGGGACAGGGTCAGATTGCCGATATCCCAGCCCTTCTTCCCGAAATCCGCGAATTCATCGTTGGGTGACAGGAACGGATGCGCTTCGCTGTCGCCCTTGATCTGGGTCGCCTCCACCACCGGCTCGCGCATGGCGCGCCGCCGGGCGTACCGCGCGGACATCGGCCCGCCGCTGGCGTCCGTCAATTCGAACATCAGCCCGTTGGACAAGTTGGAATTATGCGGGATGGCAAGAGCCCGCCCGCCTGTCGCCTGTTCATAGGCATCCATATAATCGAACAGACCGCCGATTTCTTCCGTCAGGCCGGGGTAAGGCAGGACCTTCGAAGTCCGCTCGATCCCGTCGCGGAACATGACCACGCGGTGAAGATTGTTACCGTCCGGCTGATAGGTGTATTCGAACCCGGCCAGCGGAGTGAATTTTCCGGGCTGGTAATAGCGGTCGAGCACCTGCAGCTGCGCATTCCAGATATCGGTTGCGGTTTTTTCCCTGCGCTCCGGATCCATCATCGCCTCGGGCAATGTCCCCGCACCCGCTGCGGTAATCAGCTCTGCCGTTGCGCGCGCCGATTGCTGCGGGGATTCGTGCATCATGTCATACCAGCGGCGCAGCGTTGCATCGCGGATCGCGATGCGCGGTGCATCGTAGATCCGCCGCATAACCCCCAGCCCGTCGCTATGATCGGCGATTACCAGGAAATCGAGCGGACGAGCCAGTTTCGCCTTGACCCCGGTGGTGGAGGTAACCTCCTCCCCGCGCGCGAATTTCAGCGCATCTTCAGGGCCAAGCCGCACGCCAAATCCGAAAGCATCGATGGAATTGTCGGTATGCAGATGGGTATCGCCCCACAGGACAGTTTCGGGATATTCCGCCAGCGCAATCGCGGCTTCGGCATCGGCCACATCGGCGGGGTCGACGATTTCGGGGCGGGATAGCCAGTAAGCACCCACCCCCAGCACTACCGCCGCCGCTCCGACCGACGCGATTAATTTGCCTTTGCCCATCCTGCCCCACTCCATTCCGCCGATAATCCAGCGCGAATGCGCAGCGTGCGGCACAAACCGGTTTCAGGTCAAGACCGATCCTGCGGGAAACGCGGCGTTCGCATGGTAGATGAATGTGCGGTGTGTGATGGGTCCTGACCCTAGTGGCCAAGAAGCAGGGGCAGCGGCGGGTCCGCCAGCATATGCCGGGTAACCCCGCCCAGCAGGCGTTCGCGCAGCCGGGAATGGTCGTAAGCGCCCATCGTCAGGAACCCTGCCTTGCGAATGATCGCTGCATCCATCAGCTTTTCCGCAATCGATGTGCTGTCACCATCTTCATGAGGGATATCGACAATTTCCGCTTCGATGCCGTGGCGCGCCAGAAATTCAGCTGCCGCCAATGATGGCAGGGAATAGAGCCCCCCTTCCTTCGGTTCGCGCACTGTCAGGATATGTACTCGCGATGCGGCTTGCAGCAGCGGCATGCTGCCGATAATCGCATGGGCGGCTTCTGCCGATCCGTTCCAGGCGACTGCCGCCGCCGCTTCGATCTGGAACGCCTTCAGGGAAGCCGGCACCACCATCATCGGAGCGCGCGAGGTGCCGATCAAGTCGGCTACCAAACTGGATGGTTTGTCCTTGCTGCCCGAAGGATTGCGTGCGCCCACCACGATTATATCGCTGAGTGGAGCATTTCCGGCTATCAGCCTGGTCGCCGAGCCTTCGCTCACCTGCCAGTCGAACGGCACATCATCCTTGGCCAGGCGCGCTTCCAATTCCGCCCGCACCCGCCCGGCTTGTTCATGGAATTCGACCGCCATTTGCGCGGCCAGCGTGCCGTAGAAATCACCGGGCACCCCGAATTCGAACGGGATCGCCTGCAGGCAGGTCAGGTGTCCATTGAAATGTCGTCCCAGATCAAGCGCAGCCTGCAATCGGGCTTCCAGGCAATCGTCTTCATGAATATGCAGAATGATCGAGCGCATATTTTATCCTTTCACCGAAGGTCCCGCGTGAGGCCGGGAACGCCTATTCTGGCAGGAAGGAAAATAAGACGCCTGCGGGCGAGGTATCTGCGCAAAATCCCTGAGCCTGAATCCGTATCTTTGCGTATACGCATCGGTTGCCCGGCGCGTGAAAATCTCTCCCCCGAATGGAGGGCCTCTAACATGAGTCTTTGGCATATCATCAAGCTTGAACTAGCGCGAACCCAAGAATATCCCAATGGGTCGCCCGGCCGGTCCTATCTGATCCGCCTGCCTTTGGTCGCGGGTGGCCTGATCGATGAAGCTGCCCGCGCGGGCGATAATGCCCGGGCTACCGTACGCCGTTTCTGGCCGAATGAGCCAGACCAGTCCGGCTATGTGCTGAAGTCGAAGTGCGGCTGGGTCTTTTCCTATGCGGTTGGTGAAGTTGACGATGAAAATTTTTGCCAGTTGGAAAATCACCCGATCCGGGTGGGCGAATGTCTGACGCTGACCGAAGCGGACGGGACACGGTATCCATTTCATGTTGTGCGCGCAGAACCGGCCTGACCAGTCCGCTACTCCAACTATGCGCTGTCGCCGAGACCTGCGGCAAAGGCTATTCGCAGCAGGTCCGACAGCGAATGCACACCGATTTTCTGCATCAGATTGGCGCGGTGGATTTCAACGGTGCGTGGGCTGATGCCCAAATCGAAACCAATGGTTTTGTTTGGATGTCCCTTGACCAGGCCCTCCAGCACATCGCGTTCGCGCGGGGTCAGCGCGTTGAGCAGGCGCTGCGCTTCCTGCCGGCCGGCGAGCTGGCGGCCATCATCGGCCAGCCGGTGAGTGGCCTGTCTCAGCGCAGTAATCATGGATAATTTTTCGAACGGCTTTTCGATAAAATCCGCCGCGCCGGCCTTCATTGCCTTGACCGCCATGTCGATGTCGCCGTGACCGGTCATGATGATGACCGGAAAGGCCACCCCGCGTTGGTTCAGCTCCGCCTGGACCTGCAGCCCGTCCATTTCCGGCATCCTGATGTCGAGCAGGATGGATCCGGGGTCCAGATGTTTCACCCGGGACAGGAATTCCACGCCGGACACGAATGGCTGGACCTGATAGCCGGAAGTCTTCAACATAAACCCAATGGAGCGGCGCACACCGTCATCATCATCGACCAGATAAACCGGATAATCATTCATCGTCTGCTCCTGCGCCGATCAGGGTAAAGCAGAATTCCGTTCCCCCCAAATCCGATGGCCGCGCCCAGATCTGTCCATCATGCGCATTGATGATGGTCTGGCAAATCGACAGACCCAGTCCCATCCCGCTGGCTTTGGTGCTGACGAAGGGATGAAACAGCCGTTCCGCGACATGTTTGTCCAGCCCCGGCCCGCTGTCGCTAACCGAAACCTGGACCATGTCGTCGCCGAAGGGCTGGCTTGCGATCGTCAACTGCTTGATCGGGCTATCGCGCATTGCCTCCAGCGCGTTGCGGATGAGATTGACCAGCACTTGCTGGATCTGCACTGCGTCAACCAGGACCCTGTCGAAGTGCGGGTTCAGAACGGCATCGAAATCCACATCGCGCCCATCGCCATTGATCAAGGCGAGCGCACTGGCCTCCTTGACCAGCCGGGTCAGGCTGCTGAATTCGCGGACTGCGTCGCCGCGGGATATGAAATTTCTCAGCCGTTGGACAATTTGCCCGGCGCGGAGTGTTTCTGCCGCAGATTCGCTGAGAGCCTCTCGAAGATAGCCGAGGTTCTCCGGGGTCGGATCATCCAGCAGGTCACGCGCTGCTTCGACATAGTTGGTAATGGCGGTCAGTGGTTGGTTGAGTTCATGTGCGATCGAAGTTGCCAGGGTTCCCATGGCTGAAATGCGCGAAACCTGGGCTAGCTCGGCCTGGAGAGAATGCAATTGCTGCTCGGTCTGCCGATTGCCAGTCAGGTCGCGGATAAACCCGGTAAAGACCCGGCGGCTTCCGACCATCAATTCACTGACCGACAAATCCACCGGGAATGTCGATCCATCACGGGCACGTGCTGTTGTAACACGGCCAATGCCGATAATGCGCCGCTCGCCGGTTTCCAGATAGCGTGAAATATAGCGGTCATGGCGCTCCCGGTCGGGGGAAGGCATCAGCATGCTGATATTTTCTCCGATCACGTCGGCCTCGGCATAGCCGAACATCCGTGAAGCGCCCTTGCTGAAGGACAGGACTTTGCCTTCTGTATCGATCACGACCATGGCATCGGGCACCGTGTCGATCAGCGCATGCAGATCGTCCAGCCCGCCGAATCCCTCAAGGACGGCGATGTGTGCCGTTGGTCCCCCGGTTGTCACCTCAATCACCTCGCTCCATTACTGCGGGCCTGTTGCGTGATCTGTAGTCATGTTGCAGTCGATATTCACTCTTTATCAGTCCTGGTACATATTCAGCAGTTTTGGCCACGTATTCGGGCGAATGCGCAGTGAACATTACTGATATGGTACTGTCTACTCTTTAGGTACATGTCCCTAGCCATGAATTTTTACGGGCCCTGCGGATTCTACGGAGGTTTCCGTATCACGCGGGAAGGCGGATTATCCTATTTCTCGATTCGGTAATCAATCCCTCCCTGAACATCAGGAGAACGTCATGAGCCAGCAGTCCCACGTCCGTCAGAACGGTGTGCTGTCGATCGAAATTCTCCGTGACAAGGAAACAAGCAGTTCGCCGGCAGCCTATCACGGCAGTAAAGGCGGGCTGAAGCCTGTTTGCTACCGGTCCACCTGACCCCCCGCCGAGGGACCGGTAGCAATATTGGTAGATGGGATATTGCGACCTGATCCCATCTTCATGCCGCCTCGATCCACCGTGATCGGGGTGGTCTTTCGTTCGGGAACAGAATGCACAGAGAGAAAGGGCAGGGCAGGCCGGGCGGTCCGTATCAGCCCGATTGGTCCAGCTTCTTCACTCCGATGGTTTTAAGCGCCAGCCGTTCATAGGGCTGATCGTATAAAAGCAATTGCTAATTTAGCAACAATGCATATAATGTTTTCATGAACCTGTCTCATGGCACCATCAACCTGGCCGATATGTCCGCGAATTCCGAAGAGGCGGCGGCGCTGCTGCGCGCATTGTCCAATGGTCCGCGGCTGCTGATCATGTGCCATCTTGCCGCTGCCGGAGAATTGCCCGTCGGGGCGTTGGTGGACCGGGTAGGCCTTAGCCAGTCAGCCCTGTCGCAGCATCTTGCCAGGTTGCGCGAGCAGGATCTGGTCGCATACCGGCGGGAGGCGCAATCGCTGCATTACCGGATCTCCGATCCGCGCGCGCTGCGGGTGCTGGAATTGCTGCACGATATCTTCTGCCCCGACATTCTGAAGGAACCGCAATAGGGACCTGCCCGTAATGCGAGTGACCGCAATTGTTCTAATTTGATTTTAACCCATAGGAGCCTGCCATGCATTCCGACCCCCATCTGAAACTGGCCCAGGAACAGGTCAAGGGAGCTCTGCGCGGGGGTGTTCATACCCCGATTGTGCAGGCGTTTTTCGACGAAGATACGTTCACGGCCAGCTATGTTGTGCAGGACCCGGTCCTGAAACGCGCCGCAATCGTGGATTGCGTGCTCGACTTCGATCAGCCATCGGGCCGTACTTCGACCCGGTCCGCTGACCAGATTGTCGATTACGTGCGCGAACAAGGGCTGAGTGTTGACTGGTTGCTGGAAACCCATGCCCATGCGGACCATCTGTCTGCCGCCCCCTATCTGCAGGAAAAGCTGGGGGGAAAGCTGGCAATCGGGCGTGAAATCCTGACCGTCCAGAATGTCTTCGGCAAAGTGTTCAACGAAGGCACCGATTTTGTCCGGGACGGTTCGCAATTCGATCAACTGCTGGATGATGGTGACCGTATGGAGCTGGGCGAAATTCCCTTCACCGTGCTTCATGTACCAGGCCACACACCCGCCGATATGGCCTATATCATCGGCGATGCAGCCTTTGTTGGCGATACCATGTTCATGCCCGATTACGGCACCGCCCGGGCCGATTTTCCCGGCGGCAATGCGGGCGTTCTGTTCCGTTCGATCAGGCGGCTGATGGCATTGCCGGATGAAACGCGCGTGTTCCTGTGCCATGATTACAAGGCCCCTGGCCGTGATGATTTTGTCTGGGAAACCACTATCGGTGCAGAGCGGACCGGCAACGTCCATGCCCGCGAAGGCGTGACGGAGGAGGAGTTCGTCACCATGCGCGAATTGCGTGATGAAACACTGGGGATGCCGCGGCTGATCCTGCCATCGATCCAGGTGAATATGCGCGGCGGCCATTTCCCGGAACCCGAAGAAAACGGCACCCGCTATCTCAAACTTCCGCTCAACGCCCTGTGACAGATATTTGCCTGTGACCGCTTTTTGAAAGAGCAGATGATGGAATCACTAAATCCGCTTGTCGCTCTGGCCGGGGGCGCGCTGATCGGCACGGCTGCAGCGCTGCTGCTGCTGCTTTCCGGCCGGGTCGCCGGGGTCAGCGGGATGCTGGCCCGCGCCACCGGGATCGCCGACAGCGGCCCGAAACAATCGCACGCCCTGGCCTTCGTGCTGGGCCTGCCGATCGGCGCTATCCTCGTTTCCGCTTTCGTGCGCACGCCAGAGGTAATCGTGACATCCTCTATGCCGCTGATCATTGTCGGCGGGCTGCTGGTTGGGTTCGGAACCAGATTGGGTAACGGCTGCACCAGCGGACACGGCGTATGCGGCATGGCCAGGCTTTCGCCGCGGTCAGTGGCCGCTACCGCCACTTTCATGGGTGCAGGGTTCCTGCTGGTCGGCGTGATGCGCCATGTGATCGGGGGTTGAGGTGATGAGAAATCTGATAGCAGCATTGCTGACCGGGATTATTTTCGGAGCCGGTCTGGCCCTGTCCGACATGGTCAATCCGGCCCGCGTTCTCGCATTCCTCGACCTGTTCGGGGCATGGGATCCGACGCTGGCATTCGTCATGGGCGGAGCTCTGATCCCGTCTGCCATCGCCTATGTGATCACCCGCCGGATGCGCAAGCCCTTGCTGCACACCGCCTTTCATATTCCGGAAAACCGAGTGGTCGACCGGCAATTGCTGGCCGGCGGAGCGATCTTCGGGATCGGCTGGGGCCTTGTCGGATATTGCCCCGGGCCGGCGCTGGCCGGGCTGGTGCTCGGCACATGGCAAACATGGGCATTTGCTGCCGCCATGATGGTGGGCATGTGGCTGCACAGCGTAACCGATCTTTCGATTTTTCGCGGCAGATCAAACGCGCTAAGACGCTAGCGTGCACCCGACCTTGATTGCATCAAATTCAGCACTCCAACGGCCAGGAGCCATCAATGGATATTACGCAATGCTCAGCTTCCTTTTCCGCAACCGGTCAGCTGCAACCGGCTGACCTGGCCGAAATCGCCGGGCACGGATACGCCACCATCGTGAACAACCGCCCCGATGGGGAGGAAGCAGACCAGCCAAATTCTGCGCAGATTGCGGCAGAGGCCAAGCGGCTAGGCCTTGGCTACGCCTATCTTCCCATCGTTCCTGGCCAGATGACCGATCTGGAGGCCCGCGCCTTTGGCGATATCATGTGCGCATCGGATGGCCCGGTGCTTGGCTTTTGTCGCACCGGCAACCGATCGCAGCAATTATGGAACCGCGCGAGCGAACTTGGCCTGATCCCGGATTGATCGCGGCAAATGAACCGGTTCGCCCGCTATCTGCCGATCCTTGAATGGGGCCGCAGCTATGACCGCCTTACGCTGAGCAGCGACATGCTGGCGGCGGTGATCGTCACGATCATGCTAATCCCGCAAAGCCTGGCCTATGCGATGCTGGCCGGATTGCCGCCGGTGGTCGGCCTCTATGCCTCGATCCTGCCGCTGATTGCCTATGCGCTGTTCGGCACCAGCCGGACATTGGCCGTGGGGCCGGTTGCAGTTGTCTCGCTGATGACGGCCTCTGCCGCAGGCGCTGTCGCAGCACAGGGGACGCCGGAATATCTCGAGGCGGCAATCACCCTGGCAGTGTTGTCGGGCGTAATGCTGGCGGTGATGGGCATCCTGCGGCTAGGTTTTCTCGCCAATTTGCTGTCGCATCCGGTGATTTCGGGCTTCATCACGGCCAGCGGAATTTTGATCGCGACCAGCCAGCTGAAGCATATTCTGGGCATTTCGGGCGGAGGAGATACATGGCCTGCCATGCTGGGATCGCTGGCGCGGAATATTGGCGAAACCAATTTCTGGACCCTGGCAATCGGTGCGTCGGCCACGTTGTTCCTGTTCTGGGTCCGCCGGGGATTGAAACCTGTGCTGGTCCGGATCGGGCTGAAGCCAAGAGCCGCTGAAATGACTGCCAAGGCCGGCCCGGTGCTGGCTGTTATAGTGACGATCATCGCGGTTGTATCGCTTGGGTTGGCAACAAAGGGTGTGTCCATTGTCGGCGCAATTCCCCAAGGGCTGCCGCCTTTCGCGGTCCCTTCCTTCGATCTGGGATTGTGGGGGCAATTGTTTGTTCCTGCCTTGCTGATCTCGATCATCGGTTTCGTCGAATCGGTGTCAGTGGCGCAGACCCTTGCGGCCAAGCGCCGCCAGCGGATCGCGCCGGATCAGGAACTGATCGGGCTGGGCGCTTCCAACATCGCCGCCGCATTTTCGGGCGGTTATCCCGTAACCGGGGGCTTTGCGCGTTCGGTCGTGAATTTCGATGCCGGGGCGCAGACCCCTGCTGCCGGGGCCTATACGGCAGTGGGTATCGCGCTGGCATCGCTGTTCCTGACGCCGCTATTGGTCAACCTCCCGGTTGCCACATTGGCGGCGACGATCATTGTTGCGGTGCTGAGTCTGGTCGATCTGAAAACGCCCATCAAACTGTGGCGATATTCCAAGGCCGATTTCACTGCCCATGCGGCGACAATTTCGGTGACCCTGCTAGCCGGTGTGGAAAGCGGCGTGATCGCGGGCGTGGCGGCTGGATTGCTGCTATATCTGTGGAGCGCATCGCGGCCCCATGCCGCCGTGGTGGGCCGGGTTCCTGAAACCGAGCATTTCCGCAATGTCGAACGGCATAATGTGATCACCATACCGCATGTCCTGTCGATCCGGATCGACGAAGGGTTAACCTATCTCAACGCCCGCTGGCTGGAAGAATATGTGCTGGAGCGGGTGGCCGAGGGGCCATTGGTGAAGCATGTCATCCTGATGTGCTCCGCAGTCAATTCGATCGACGCCTCTGCACTGGAAAGCCTGGAGGCGATCAATCACCGGCTCGCCGATGGCGGGATCGCGTTGCACCTGTCAGAGGTCAAAGGACCGGTGATGGACCGGCTGGAACGCAGCCATTTTCTGGATGAACTGAGCGGCGAGGTATTCCTGTCGCAGGCCCGCGCCTTCGCCAAATTGTCGCAGGACAATGGCCAGCCGCCAGAACCGACGGACCACTGGCACGCCCGCGGGTTGATTTGACCTTCACGCCAGCGGGGTCAGGCCGCCAAACACGGCAACTCTTGCGCTGCTGTCTGGTAGCCCGGCATTGGCACCGGGGGGTGGCGGTTCCAGATTGAAACCACACTTCGTTCGGCACGAACGGAAGAGGAAAAGTTAAAGCGGCCTTTGATCTAGCCGCCTGGCCCAGGCGACAAACAGGGTGATCAGAAATGGTACCAGCACAATACTCAGCACAACCTTGGCGAGCATTTGCCCGGCGAGGAGCGAGCCGATCGGAAATTCACCGTAAAATGCGAGTGTCACGAAAATCAGCGTATCAATCGCCTGGCTAAGCGCAGAGGCGATCGCGCCGCGCACCATGATACCGAGATTGCCGTTCCCATCGCCGCTTCCGCGCAGCCGTTCGAAAATCCACACATTCAGCAGCAAGGAAACACCGTAGGCCACCGGTCCGGCGGCCATGATCCGCGGGGTTTGCGAAAGGACTTGCTTGAACGCGGCGATATTTTCTGGCGGCATATTGGCCGACGGCGGCAACATCAGCACCAGCAACACCAGCAATGCAGAACCGGCCAGCGGCAGGAATCCCCAGAACACCATCCGGTTGGCAATCGCCTGCCCGTGCAATTGCGCCACTGTGCTCGACAGGACCACCAGCATCAGGAAGGCAAAAATCCCCGCTTCGACAGCCAGCGGGCCCAAGGCAACCTGCTTGAACCCGAGCACCCCGGCGATCACCGTCATTCCGCCGTAAATCAGCGCGAATACAAACAGCGAGCGGGGGATGGCGGGAGCTTGGGCAGCAGCGGACGCAGTGGATGTTTCGTTCATCGCGCCGGGCATATTGTCACATGTCTTAAAAGGGAAGCACCGCGTTGTGGATCGCTGCTGATAAGTCCATTTGACCTTCGCGCCGCAAAAGGCGAATAGCAGCGTTTCCAGATCGCATCCCGAAAGCGCCCATGCCCCTTTTCCTGAACAGTCTGATCGGTGTCGTTGCAATCCTGTTCCTCGCCTTTCTGCTGTCGGTCGGCAAGAAGCGGATCAAATTGCGGATCGTCAGCGCCGCCTTTGCCTTGCAATTGCTGATGGCGTTCCTGGTATTGGGCACGGACACCGGCCGCCGCGTGATCCGGACCATGGCAGACGGGGTTTCGGCGCTGCTGTCCTACGCAAACGAAGGCACGGCGTTCCTGTTCGGAGCGGACAATCCGCTGGCCAACACCTTTGCGCTGGGCGCGCTGCCAGTGATCGTGTTCTTCGCATCACTGGTGTCGATCCTCTACCATCTCGGCATCATGCAGCGCGTGGTCCGCTGGGTCGGTGGGGCGATCGGCTGGGTCACCGGGATCAGCAAAGTCGAGGCATTGGGCGCGGCGGCAAACATCTTCGTCGGCCAGTCGGAAAGCCCGCTGGTGGTGCGCCCCTATCTCGCCGCGCTGACCCCGGCGCGGCTGTTCACGCTGATGACGGTCGGCATGGCAGGCGTCGCAGGCACTATCCTGGCGGCCTATGCCGGCCTGCTCGGCTCCGAATACCTCCCCTTTCTGCTGGCGGCAGCATTCATGTCCGCGCCGGGCGGCATCCTGATGGCCAAGATCATCATGCCCGATGAAGACGAAGAACCGCCGCTGGCCGAAGGCGAGATTGCCCTGCCGAAAGCGCGGATCAGTTCCGAAGGCCCTGCTGCGCTAACGGAAAGCGGGCGGGCACATGAAGTCGAAGTGGCCGAGACTTTCGAGGAAGGCACCAAACCGGCCAATATCATCGAGGCCGCAGCTCAGGGCGCGCAGACCGGCGTCAAGCTGGCGGTGGCGGTCGGCGCGATGGTGCTGGCCTTTGTTGCGCTGGTTGCGCTGGCCAATGGCCTCCTTGGTTCGGCGGGCGGCCTGGTTGGCTACCCCGAGCTTTCGTTCCAGCAAGTGCTGGGCTGGGTGTTCGCCCCGTTCATGTTCCTGATCGGTGTGCCGTGGACTGAAGCGGGCACCGCGGGCGGGCTGTTCGGCACCAAGATCGTGCTCAACGAATTTGTCGCCTTTATCGAGCTGGGCCAGCTTGGCCCCGAAGTCCTCAGTGACCGCAGCCGCGCGATCGTGACCTTTGCATTATGCGGATTTGCCAATTTCAGCTCTATTGCTATCCAGATGGCGGTGACCGGCGGACTCGCTCCCAACCAGCGGCCCGTGATCGCCAAGCTTGGCCTCAGGGCACTGGCGGCGGGTTCGCTGGCCAATCTGATGAGCGCGGCGCTGGCCGGCCTGTTCATTCTCTAACCGAGACATTCGATGACCGATATTACCTCCGATTCCATCGCTTCCGTTTCCCTCGCCCGCCCGTTGGCGGATATTGCCGACGAACTTGGCCGCAGCTTTGCCGAGTTCGGTTTCGGGGTGGTGCGCGATCACGGGATTCCTGCGGATCTGATCGCGCGCGCCGAAGAACTTTCGAAACAATTCTTCGCGCTGCCGGACGATGTGAAGCGCGCCTACAAGATTGAGGGCGGCGGCGGTGCGCGCGGCTATACGCCGTTCGGTACGGAAAAGGCCAAGGATGCGCAGGTCCATGATCTGAAGGAATTCTGGCACGTTGGGCGCGATTTGCCTGCGGGCCACCCGCTGGCGGAATATATGGCGCCGAATATCTGGCCGTCAGAGGTTGCCGGTTTCCGCGAGACGTTCGAAGAACTCTACGCCGCCTTTGACAAGGCGGGCGATACCATCCTGCGCGCCATTGCGCTACATCTGGGGCTGGCGGAGGATTTCTTTGCTGCCACGGTGGAGGATGGCAATTCGGTGATGCGCCTGCTGCATTATCCGCCGCTGGACAGCAAGGATGCGGAAGGCGCGATCCGCGCCGCTGCGCATGGCGATATCAACACCATTACTCTGCTGTTGGGGGCGGAGGAAGCGGGTCTGGAACTGCTGACCAAGCAGGGCGAATGGCTCGCCGTCGACCCGCCCGAAGGTGCGCTGGTGGTCAATATCGGGGATATGCTGGACCGGCTGACCAATGGAAAGCTGCGTTCGACCACCCACCGCGTAGTCAACCCGATGGGCGCGGCGGCGCGCCGGGCACGCTATTCCATGCCGTTCTTCCTGCATTTCCGGCCGGACTATGTGATCGAGACTTTGCCCGGCTGCATCAGCAGCGAATCGGCCGACGATATTCCCCGGCCGATTTCGAGTCACGAGTTCCTGTTGCAGCGCCTGCGCGAGATCAATCTGGCCTGAAGGGCAGATTTCCACAGGCCGCGATGCTCCAAAATATTATTATTTGCGGTTGTTGCATTGCAGCAACAGCCGTGAAATCCGCAGAAACGAGGGATTTTTCCGGGCCAAATCGTGATCCGTTATTGGTTCCTCAACATTGTCACGGTCCGGTAACAAAACTTACTCTTTAGCGTCGTTCGCCGGTCTTATCGGGGCGGGACTATTCGTCTATCCCCTCAATTATCTAACGCGATCGTCACGCAAGGGAACCCTACATGAAACTCAAATATCTATTGGCGGCCAGCGTCGTCAGCATCTCCGCAGCCGCTGTTCTTCCTGCGCCGGTCATGGCGCAGCAGATTAC
>JBGSJO010000027.1:0-4970 GCA_041741895.1 Pontixanthobacter sp. | reverse complement strand
CGTGTGCACTTCCCATCTTTTGAAGCTCCAATTGAGCCTATTGATCCTGTGAAGATCATGGCATCAAAGAGCAGAGTATTGGATAAATCATGCGGCTAAACCTCCTTGTTTTGCGAGCACGTGATCCGAAAGCGTTGGCGGCCTTCTATGGCTCGCTTGGCTTGACGTTCCAAAAGGAGCGTCACGGTTCCGGCCCCGAACATATGAGTTGCGAGACGGGAGGGGGAATCCTCGAGATTTACCCATGCCTAGACGAGGTGAGTAGCACGCGAGCTGTGCGCCTGGGCTTTACCGTAAATGACCTAGACGCGAGGTGGGTTGCAGTAGGTGAGAATAAGGGGCGTCTCGTTCGAGAACCACACGTAACGCGATGGGGGCGCCGTGCTACGATTGAAGATCCAGAAGGGCATACAGTCGACCTTCTCGAGGCGCAAAGCCTCTTCCAGGGAAACATTGGGCAGAGGGGCAGCTTAGACTTGCCGACTAAGTGGGCCTATGTTGCTCGATACTCCCGCGTCCTAAGAATTGCGGGCTTTCCGATGGGTCCGAGAGTTGGCTTGGCGTTAGACTCAGGGCGTTATGCCGGAGGCGCACCGTCACTTCCTGCTTGGCTTCAAGCGGGGAGAACCAGACTGGTCGCTGCTCGGCATTCCCGAGGCGCAGAGACTTCCCGCCGTTCAATGGAAGCAGCGAAATCTCGATAAGCTTGCCGCCGACAGGCGGCGATGGCTGGCCGACGTCCTTGAAAGGGCATTGTTCCCGTGAGTATCCCCTTACCATGCGTCATGGGAGCCCGGCGGTGGTGCTATGCCTTGTGTCCGCGGATTGCCATGTTGTCGATCAGGCGTGTCCCGCCAATGCGCGCGGCGACCAGCAGGCGGCCTGCGCCCTGGCCTGGTTCGTCCCATTTTTGCAGGCTGACGGCATCCGCCAGTTCGGCATAATCAACCGATGTAAAGCCAGCACCCATCAGTTCATCTTTCAGCGCGGCGAGGGTGGCGGGGACTTCCTGCCCCGCTTCGATGCGGGCAATCGCTTCCTGCATTGCTCGCGGCAAAGTGGCGGCGGCGACCCGGTCTTGCGGTGAAAGATAGCGATTGCGGCTGCTCATCGCCAATCCGTCCGGCTCGCGCACGGTGGCAATCCCTTCGATCCGATCCGGTTCGGGGAAGGTGAGGTCGAGATCGCGGGCCATACGCCGGATCACTGCCAATTGCTGCCAGTCCTTTTCGCCGAAACAGGCCACATCTGGGCGCACCTGGTTGAATAATTTGCACACTACTGTGGCGACCCCGTCGAAATGTCCGGGCCTGTCGCCGCCGCAGTAATTCTCAGCTACGCCGGCAACGGAAATGCTGGTGGCAAAACCTGCAGGATACATTTCCTCGACCGGGGGGGCCCACAGCAGATCGACACTTTCGGCGGACAGCAGGGCGCTATCCGCCTCCAACTGGCGCGGATAGGCGTCTAAATCCTCGTTCGGTCCGAATTGGGTGGGATTGACGAATATCGAAACGCAAACATGGTCCGCGCGGCATTGTGCCTCCCGAACCAGCGCCAAATGGCCATCATGCAGCGCGCCCATTGTCGGCACCAGCGCCAGCGTATTGCCGGCCTGCCGCAATGAAGCGACAGAATTTCTCAACATATCGAGACGGGTGATGGTTTGCACGGGGCGTGCCCCTCCGATAAGAGAACAGACAGATACACCTAGCCTTGGGCGGGTTGGAAAAACAATGCACAACCACAATATTCAAAGACGACATTCAAAGTCGACGGGCAAGCACCCGATACAAACACCGAAGGACAATTTGCCACCGTGCCCGACAAAACCCCACACCGGATTACCTTTGCGAACGAGAAAGGCGGCACCGGCAAATCGACCACCGCCGTGCATGTGGCGGTCGCGCTGGCCTATCGCGGTGCGAAAGTGGCCGCGCTGGACCTCGATCCGCGCCAGCGCACATTCGCCCGATATTTTGAAAACCGGGGTGAAACCGAGGTGCGCCGCGGCGTAACCTTGGCGGGCGCAAAGGTTGAAACCTTCACCGGCACCAGTGTCGAGGAATTCGAGGAGGCTGCCCGCCGGCTAGGCGAAGGGGCGGATTTCCTGATCGTCGATACGCCGGGCCGGGATGATCCCTTCGCCCGCCACGCCGCGACCGAGGCGGATACGCTGGTCACCCCCCTGAATGACAGCTTCGTTGATTTCGACCTGATCGGACAAGTCGATGCGGAAAGCTTTAAGGTCCGCCGACTCAGCTTCTATGCCGAACTGATCTGGGAAACACGCAAGGCCCGCGCACTTTCCCGCCGCCAGGAAATTGACTGGGTGGTGGTGCGCAACCGCACCGGTCATGTCGAGGCCCGCAATATGCAACGGATCGAGAAAGCACTGAAGGAATTGTCCAAGCGCGCCGGTTTCCGGATTGCCAAGGGCTTGTCCGAACGCGTGATCTACCGCGAATTGTTCCCTTCCGGGCTGACCCTGCTGGACAAGGGGCATCTGGGTGAGCTGGGCACCAGCCATATCGTCGCACGGCAGGAAATGCGCGCGCTGCTGGCGGGGCTCAACCTGCCCGATTTGGGCCTGGCTGCAAATGGTGGCTCGCCCGCGGGATCAGACAGCTTGTCCGGCAAAAAGGCTGCGGCAGCATGATCCGCCTGCTGGTCATCGGTGCCATCATCTGTCTCGGGTGCAAGCTGGCGTTTGGTCGCTGGCCGTGGGAATTCGTCACCGGGAAAAGCACACGCCAGCAAGCGCTGCTTCGTGCCCGCAAATTGCTGGGCGTTTCTTCAAATGCTTCGCGGCAGGAAGTGCTCGATGCACATAGGCGCCTGATCGCCATGGTCCACCCCGACCGAGGCGGCACCAATGCCCAGGTGCACGAGGCGAATGCCGCGCGCGATTTGTTGATCGATCAACTACCCCGCCCAAACTGAGGAATTGCCATGAGCCACATTTTCGATCCGTCCGTCCTCAGGGAATATGATATCCGCGGGATCATCGGTGAAACGCTGGGGCCTGACGATGCCCGCGCGATTGGCCGGGGCTTTGCCACCTTGTTGCGGCGCGCAGGTGGTTCGCGGATCGCTGTGGGTTATGATGGCCGGGTCAGTTCGCCCATCCTGGAACGAGCGTTGATCGAAGGGATCAATGCCAGCGGGTGCGACGTTGTCGCCATCGGGATGAGCGCCACCCCGATGCTGTATTACACGGAAGCTTCAGCTGAAGATGTGGATGGCGGCATTGAGATAACAGGCAGCCACAATCCCGCCAATTACAATGGTTTCAAGATGGTATTTCAGGGGCGCCCGTTTTTCGGCGAGGACATCTTGCGCGTCGGCAGCATGGCCGCTGCGGGCGATTGGGACGATGGTACCGGAACGGTAGAAAGCCGATCTATCCTTGCCGAATATATTGATCGCATCCTGCTCGGCCTTGAAGGCATCGAGATGGATGTTCTGAACGGTCTGCGCATCGGCTGGGACGCGGGCAACGGTTCGGCCGGCCCCGCTCTCGAAGCCCTCGCCGCGCGCCTGCCGGGCGAGCATCATCTCTTGTTTACTGATGTCGATGGTAATTTTCCTAATCATCATCCCGACCCCACTGTGGAGGCCAATCTGGAGGACCTGCGGACGCTGGTCGCGGAGAAGAACCTCCATTTCGGAGTCGCATTTGACGGTGATGGCGACCGGATCGGTGCCATCGATGGTGAAGGCCGGGTTATCTGGGGCGATCAATTGCTGATGATTTATGCGGAGGACCTCCTTTCGCGTATGCCCGGTGCTACTATTATAGCGGATGTGAAGGCATCCCGGGCGCTGTTCGACCATATTTCAGCACATGGCGGCACCCCGCTGATGTGGAAGACCGGCCACAGCCTGATTAAATCCAAAATGAAGGAAACAAATTCGCCGTTGGCCGGGGAAATGAGCGGCCATGTGTTTTTTGCCGATACATATTACGGCTATGACGATGCGCTATATGCCGCAATCCGGCTGATCGCGGCCTCGGCGCGGCTGGGCAAATCGGTCACTGAACTGCGCAGCGCCATGCCGGCGATGGTCAACACGCCGGAAATGCGTTTCCAGGTCGAGGAAAGCCGGAAATTCGCCGCAATCGACGAGGTGAAAGCGCGCCTTTCGAAAACCGACGCGGTGGTGGACGGAACCGATGGGGTCCGGGTGACCAATGCCGACGGCTGGTGGTTGCTGCGCGCATCGAATACCCAGGATGTGCTGGTCGCCCGGGCCGAAAGCGAGACCGAAGCCGGGCTTGAGCGGCTGATGGGCCAGATCGACGAGCAACTGTCCCTGTCGGGCCTTGAACGCGGTGAGAATGCAGCGCATTGATGTCATGCTTGCGGAACCAATGGCCTGCGCCCAACGCTTGAGCGGTGATGCAGGCAATTTTTCCTCCGGAGATTGAAAATTGGTTCTCGGGGCGCGGCTGGCGCATCCGCAGCCATCAACAGGATATGTTCACCGCCAGCCGGGCCGGGCGCCATACCATGCTGGTGGCCGACACCGGAGCGGGGAAGACCCTGGCGGGATTCTTGCCTACGCTGATAGAATTCTGCCCCAGCCAGTTTGGCGATGAGGGCCCGCCGGAGGGGCTACACACGCTATATGTGTCGCCGCTGAAGGCGCTGGCGCATGATGTGCAGCGTAATCTGCTCGCGCCGGTCGAAGAAATGGGCCTGCCCGTGCGGATCGAGACCCGCAGCGGGGATACCCCGTCGGACCGCAAGAAACGCCAGCGCAGCAGACCCCCGCATATCCTGCTGACGACACCGGAATCGCTCTCGCTGCTGCTGTCATATCCGGACAGCCCCGATCTGTTCACAAGCCTCAAACGCATCGTGATCGACGAGGTCCATGCCTTTGCCACCGGCAAGCGCGGCGACCTGCTGGCGCTGTGCCTCAGCCGGTTGCAGGCCCTTTCGCCCGGGGTGCAGCGCGCGGCC
>JBGSJO010000026.1:0-26256 GCA_041741895.1 Pontixanthobacter sp. | reverse complement strand
CTTCTGGCTTTTGGCCATGATGTTTCCAGTTGGGGCGGAATGCCCCTGCAGACAGGTTACACTTGATTGCGGGGAACCGCGGCATGAATTCGTGTGTATTGCTTCCCGGCCTCAAATCTCACTGTTGTCTGGCCGCCGCGGCCGGGGCATGATGCCGGGCATGATGACTCACCGCCCGCTTTGCCGCGCCGCCACCTGCATTTTGCTGATTGTTCTGGCCGCGTGTCAGGGCGGAACGGAGCCGGACCAGGTGCCCCGGTTCGACGGCATCGAGGCGGGGGAGGTCATTCGTTTCACCGGTACCGAGCCCTTCTGGGGCGGCCGGGTGGAGGGTAGCATGCTGACCTATACCACCCCTGAAAATCTCGATGGGAAAGTGATTACGGTGACGCGCTTTGCTGGTAATCACGGCCTTGGCCTATCCGGCACATTGGGTGAAGCGGCTTTCGACATGACCGTGACGCCCGGTGAATGCAGCGACGGGATGTCCGACCGGGTCTATCCATTGACCGTCACCCTCAGCGTTGGAGGAGAGGTCCGCGAAGGCTGCGGCTGGACCGATAACCAGCCGTTTTCCGGACCTCAGGCTCCGTAACAGGTTCGCCCTTAAAGGCGGGGTGATTGCCGCAGGCTGGCCCGTGCCGCCAGGCATGGGGCCGGTTTCTTTCTATCGCACCAGCGCGTCGCCTCGTCTGGATGGCGCATGTTTGTCGGAACTTTCTCGCCCCTGCATCCATTGTAGCCGCCAGAACGTATCTGCTGTGGCAGTGCGTAAATACGTGCATCTGCATAGTCTGATTTGACAATAAATAGGGATAAATCATGAAGAATTTTCCATTGATGCTTGCATCAGTTGCCGCTCTCTCGCTTGCTGCCTGTGCCCAGGAACCTGCTGAAAACGATACCATGGCAGACGAAACCGCGATGGCGGACGATGTGGCGGCCGCACCGGGCACTATCGTTGATGTTGCATCCGGCAACACCGACTTTTCTACCCTGGTCGCTGCGGTAACTGCCGCTGATCTTGGCTCGACGCTGGCTGGCCCAGGTCCATTTACCGTTTTCGCGCCGACCGACGCAGCTTTCAACAAGCTGCCTGAAGGCGCATTGGCCGATCTGACGAAGCCGGAAAACAAGGAAACGCTGGCCGGCATCCTGACTTATCATGTAGTGTCGGGCAATGTGAGTGCAGCGGCGCTGACCAAGATGATTTCCGACAATGGCGGAACCGCCGAACTAACCACGGTCAATGGCGCGATGCTGACCGCAAAGGTCGATGGCGGCAATGTGGTGCTGACCGACGCGGCCGGCAACTCCGCGATTGTTACCGCGACCGACGTCCCGGCATCGAACGGCGTGATCCACGTAATCGATACGGTCGTAATGCCTGGCTGATCGGTGATCTAAAGTGAATAATCAGGCGGGGCTGCTTCCGGGCGGCCCTGCCTTTATATTGCGGGTTATCCGCGCTTCTTGACGAATTCGGCGCGCAATACCAAGCCCTTGATGCCGGGGTATTTGCAGTCAATTTCCTGCGCATCGCCGGTGAGCCGAATCGATTTGATCAAGGTGCCCTGCTTCAGCGTCTGGCCGGCGCCCTTGACGGTCAGATCCTTGATCAGCGTTACCTGGTCGCCGTCCGCCAGAATATTTCCGACTGCATCGCGCACTTCGGGTTGGGCTGAACTTTCCGCCGCCGCCGCGCCCGCAAGTTCGCTGGCGGGCATCCATTCGCCGCTTGCCTCGTCATAGACATAATCTTCGTCGCCAGTGGCCGGGTCTGTCATTTTTATCCGCCTGTTCGGGAAGGGAAAAGCCAGCCGCCGCAGCTTCGGCGATCACTTCCTTGGCTGTCTGCATGGGCGTATCCTGCGCAAAATCATAGAAGGCCGGCTTTTCGTCCACGAAAATCTGCTTCGTCATATACACGGCATCGCCGAAGTCGAACAGGCCGGCGCAGAAGCTGTAATGATCCGCCGATAGGAACCGGTAGTACAGATTACTGCCGCAGACCTGGCAAAATGCCCGCTCTGCCCATTCGGACGAACGATAGATCGAGACATTGTCTTGGCCTGCAATACCGAACGATGCCGCGCTGACGCCCATGAACGGCGCGCCGCCCCATTGGCGGCACATGCTGCAGTGGCACACCTCCACCTGCGGCCGGACTTCGGCCAGCTCTATTCGGACCGCGCTGCACAGGCAGTGACCGGTGGCGGAGGGGATTGCTGTTTCCAGGTCATCCATTATCCATTCCTTCTGCACCGCAAACCCTGGAAGAACCCGGCATACGACCGCCGGCCAGATGGTTCAAATGCCCGATTGTTTTTAGAATTATGTTTTTGCGACCTTATGTGCTATACCCTTTGGGCTGACGTCGAAAACACGACGGACTTCGACGATACCGGCCATCTGGAAACATCTGGCCAACAGCGACGACTTCCTCTTTCGAAACGACCTAAAGCACTTCTGCGTTGCAATTCTGCGCGCGGGAACACTCCGTTTCTCGAAGGGAAACAACTATGCCTACCGGAACAGTCAAGTTCTTCAATACCGACAAGGGCTTCGGCTTTATCCAGCCAGAAGACGGCGGCGATGACGCCTTCGTCCATATTACTGCTGTGCACGCTGCAGGAATGCAGACGCTCGATAAAGAACAACGCGTAAATTACGAGCTGGAAACCGGCCGTAACGGAAAGACCTCTGCGGTTAATCTGACAAACGCCTGATCGGATTTAGTCGGAGCCGGGGGCGGTGGCATAGCGCCGCTGCCCCCGGTTTCACACCGACTATTCCAAACCTCCAATTTCCCGGGAAGTACCGAATGAGCCAGTCCTTCGAATTTTACCAGGAACGCGCTGAAGCTGCCGCGAAGGAAGCCAAGGCTGCAACACTCGCCAATGTGCGCGAACGTGCACTCCGGTCCGAATCCGCCTGGCGCGAGATGGCTGATCGTGCCCGCGAAACCGATCGCGAACGCAAGATCGCCGACAAGGCACGTGCCGAACGGCGCGAAACCGAAGCGCTTGCTGCCCAGCAGCGCGCCACTACCGCAGCCGCTATCGAAGCGACCGAACCCGCCGAATAATTCCTTTTGCCGGAACTATTGTTCCGTTTCCGGCCCCGGCTTTTGCACGGTGATCTCCAACCGGCGCAATTCCTTGCCCATCCGGCAAGTCAGCCATACCCACCACATCCGAAAATCTGCCGCCAGCGACCATAGCGGATAGGTGAAGGTTGCCGGACGGTTCTTCTCGACCGCGAAATGTGCGGCCCAGGCAAAGAAATATCCCGCGAGCGGCATCGCCGCAAACCACCAGTATGTGCCGCTGAACAGCGCGTAGGCTGCGATCGCCACCACCATTGTGGTGCCGATGTAATGCAATGCGCGGGTCTGCGGCTTGCTGTGTTCCTGCAGATAGAAGGGCCAGAATTCGGCGAAGCTGGCGTATTTCCTGGTCATGACATCCCTCTTCCGGGCGGGCTCTGGCGCTATTAAAACAGACCTGGCACTTCGCGCTGCGCCGGCGTGGGAAGGTCTGGCTGAAGCAAGACCCGCGCGGGAGCGACGGCCTGTGTACCTTGAACACCCGGCGTTCCGGCAATCGGCGTGCAGGCGCGCCCGGCTAGAAAATCGAGCGCAACGGCAATCGAGGTCTCAGCCGGATCACCCAGCTGCACGGTGATATCGTCATTCGCGCGGCAGGTGTTCGGCACTACGGATGCCAAACCGGTAAAATAATCGCCCTGCCGGTTGGCATTTTCGGTCTTGAAGGTTACGGCGCGCAAACGGTCGTCGCAGGCAGTCAGGTCGAAACCGAACTGCCCCACCGGCTTGCCGAAGGTATTGGCCCCCACCAGCGCCATATTGTTGTTCAGATAGGGAATGAAGGCATTGGTCACCAATTCGCTGGCCGAAGCTGTTCCTCCTCGCCCGATAAAGGCAATCTTGGTTGCTGCGATCGCCTCGGGTTGGGCACCGAACAGGTCGGTTTCGTTCTGGGACGCCTTTGACGCGCGCAGCGTGGTAAAGCTGAACACCTGGCCGACATTGGCAGCGCCAAGCAGATCGCCCATCAGTTCGGCGGTGCTGACCAGTCCGCCGCCGTTGTAGCGGAAATCGACGATCACCTCGGTCACGCCCTGCGTGCGGAAAGAGTTGAAGGCGGCGCGCAAATCCGGGTCGGCGGTGCTGATGAAGGTCCGCAGGTTGAGATAGCCAACCAGCTTGCCGCCGTCGTTGATCACCTTCGCGCCGTAGCGGTTGGACACTGGATCGAGTGCAAAATCCGCTTTTGTAACGCTCACCTGGCGCGTGGTTCCGTTTGTCTCCCGAATGCTGAACACGCGGGTCAGACCGGCAGTCGAAGGCCCCAGCGCATCGATCACGGCCTGCGGGCCGCCCGATGCCATCAGGGACGATATGGTCTGGAGATTCGAAGCGCTGGTGCCGACGGACAGCAATTCTACCCCACGGTCCAAACCGGTGGGCAGGCCCGGGCCGTTTTCGAATGCCTCGATCACGAACACCCGGCCAGCTGCCGCGTCAAACCCCAGCCGGATGCCGAAACCCGCGCTGGAACCCGATGCGAAAAACGCATTCTCCTCCGCAATCGAGGTTATGAAGGTGAAGAACCGGTCCTTGGAATTGGCCCGAGCGGGCGCAACCAGGGCATCGATATAGCTTTGCACATCGGAGAAACTGGCCGGGTTGACGCTGGTGTCCAGTTCTGCCGGGAACAGATACCATTCGTTGAGTGCATCGCGAACGAACTGCTGGCGATTGGCCAGCGAACAGGCCGCACTTGTGGGTGTTGGTGTCGGCGTCGCACTGCCCCCGCCCCCGCCGCATGCGCCCAGGGCTGCAATCAGACCGATGGTGAACGAAATACGGCCAATGCGCATGGACAATTTTCTCCCGGAAAAATGCAACCAAACCGGCAATCACCGGTCTATTTCCATACATCGCTGGTGCCCCGTGAACGAGTCGTGAGCAAGGTGGAAGTCCCATTTCATCGCTTTACGCACAGAAAGATATCAATATTCGGCGCAATTTTGGCTCGGCCCAGTGGAAAACCCTGCATTTTTAGGCTTAGAGCCTCGCTGCTTGCCGCCAATCGGCCTAGACAGGTGACTCAGAGGAGAATTCCGAAAATGTCTCAACCCGTTCCTGCCTGGCTTGCGCCGACGCTTAAGAATGTCCGTGACGGGCATGGCAAGCTGTCGATCGCCGCGCTGGCTGGTGAACGCGAACTTGGGCGCGCGGGATTTTCCCTGACCAGCCCCGCCTTTGCCGATGGCGGCGAATTGGACCCCTGCTTTACTGCTCAGGAAGAAGACTCTGTTGCTCCGCCGCTGGAATGGCGCGCGCCCCCGCCGGGCACTCAGGAACTGGTGATCATCGTGGAAGATCCCGATGCGCCGGGCGATGTGCCGGCCTGCCATTGGCTGGTATGGGGATTGCCCGGGCAAAAGGGCAAATTGCTGGAAGGCGAAGTGCCGCCGCGCGTCGGCAAGAACGCACATCAGAATTCGGAATGGCTGCTGCCCGATCCCAAACCGGATGATGCAGCGCATGATTATGTGTTTCAGATCTACGCTCTCGATCTCCCGCTGACCCTGATGCCAGGTGCGGCAAGGGAAGAGCTGGTGGCGGCCATGCGTGGCCATGTCATCGGCGCTGCCGTGCTTACCGGGACCTACGCCCGGCATGAGGAAGAAGACGAAGCGTGGGATGAGGAGGATATCTGATACGCCGGCAAAGGTGAGTGGCCGGATAGCAGATTGAATACGCCAACATGAAAGGAATATAAAATGGCTGGCAAGAACAACGCACTACAGAAACCCGTGACACTATCGGGTGATCTTGAAAACGTGATCGGCAAGGGTCCGATGACCCGCGCGCAGGTAACTTCCAAGATCTGGGAATATATCAAGGCCCATTCTCTGCAGGACAGCAAGGACAAGCGCCAGATCAATCCCGATGCCAAGCTGACTCCGGTTATTGGCAAGGATCAGATTTCCATGTTCAAGATGACGGCTGCTGTTTCCAAGCACCTCACCTGATTGATCGGGGCGCCGCTATCTGCCGCGCCCCGATTTCAGACCTTGCGCGGGCGGAATGGCCAGTTGGTCGCTCCGCCCGCCCATAGGGCGAGCCAGATGATAAGTGGCTGCGCGATCATTCTGGGAATGTGATAGGCGAGGCCTACTCCGCCATCATCCCGCGCCATATCCATTACGAAGTGATTGATGTTCGCCGGCCACACGCACAGCGCATATAGGGCCAGGCCTATGCCCGCCGCCCGCCGCAGCGGCTTTGACCATGGCTGGATAATCCCCGCCGCGCCCGCCAGTTCGGCAATTCCGGTCCCCATCACTACCGTTTCTGGCCATGGCACACCCGGCGGCATGATCATCAGGAACGGCGCCGGGTTGACGATGTGGAAATAGCCCGCGACAGCGTAAAACACCGCCAACAACCAGATTGCGGCGGTACGGATCACGCCTCGGAAACCTCCACCCCTTTCCAGAACGCCACCCTGCCTTTGATATTCTGCGCTTTTTCCTTGGGATCGGGATAATACCACGCGGCATCCCGGTTAACCTCACCGCCTGCCGTAATGGAGTAATAATGCGCCGTACCCTTCCAAGGGCAGAATGAAGTGGTCGCGCTATCTTCCAGCACGCTGTCTTCCACTGCATCGCGCGGGAAGTAGTGATTGCCCTCGACCACCAAAGTATCGTCTGATCGGGCGATCACCTGCCCGTTCCACTGTGCCTGCATCATGATAGAATTCCTTTACCGGGCAGGTTGATACCGAAAAGACGGTTCCCTTACAGATTATCAGTTCTCAATCGTTCCCGGCGGCAGGTCCTGCTCGTCAACCCCGCGAATTTCGTCTGCATCCTGGCTGACGATACTGTCGGTATCGCTACTGCCGGTTTCGGTCGTGGCTGGGATGCCGCTGACGGTCGCCTGGCTTTCCGCATCATCCTGCGTCCAGGCACCGAACATCCAGATGGCCGATAGCAAACCGATGGCCAGCAGCAGGCTGATGCCCAGCACCCAGCGCATCACGCCGGTCGATTCCGCCCCGCGCGCTTCGTCTGTATCGAGATGCGTTTCGTCGCCCTGGCGTTCCATAATATCAAATCCTCTAGATAATCATTGGCAATGTGCGGATTGTCCAACAGGCTTGATACAGCCATTATGGACAATAGTTCCACCCAAATATGTTTGCTCAATCCCGCAAGAGATCGTTGATACCCGTCTTGGCACGGGTTTGCGCGTCCACCGTCTTCACGATCACGGCGCAATAGAGCGATGGCCCCATGCTGCCATCGGGCAGCGGCTTGCCCGGCAGTGCGCCCGGTACAACCACCGCATAGGGCGGTACGCGGCCGATGTGGATTTCCCCTGTCGCCCGGTCAACGATTTTGGTCGATGCGCCAAGATAAACGCCCATGGAAAGCACCGCACCGGTGCCTACTATGACCCCTTCGGCAACTTCGGAACGCGCACCGATAAACGCGCCATCCTCTATCACCACCGGACCGGCCTGTAGCGGTTCCAGCACGCCGCCAATGCCGGCCCCGCCGGAAATATGCACATTCTTGCCGATCTGCGCGCAGCTGCCCACGGTGGCCCAGGTATCGACCATGGTGCCTTCATCCACATAGGCGCCGATATTGATGAAGCTGGGCATCAGCACCGCGCCCTTGCCGATAAAGCTGCCGCGCCGCGCCACTGCGCCTGGTACAACCCGGAAACCGGCATCGCGGAACCGGTTTTCACCCCAGCCGGCGAATTTGGACGGGACCTTGTCAAAAGCAGGCGCGCCGGCTGCGCCATATTCCGTCACCAAATTGTCATTCAGGCGGAATGACAGGAGTACGGCCTTCTTGAGCCATTGGTTGACCTGCCAACCCCCGGCACCGTCCGGCTGGGCAACCCGCGCGCTGCCGCTATCGAGCAATTCAAGCGCGGCGTTCACCACTTCGGCCACGTCGCTGCTGGCGGGGGTTACTTCGGCGCGATTTTCCCACGCAGCTTCGATGGCGGTTTCAAGGGCGTGGTTCATTGGCGCAGCTCCCGTGCTGTTGTCTGGTTCATGCGGCTGCTAGCCGCACCAGCCACCGCGGGCAAGAGAGCACGGGACACTGCGGCGCGGGGGCCACGGTCGCGGGGCGGATTTGCCGTGCTGCGCGGCGCGGAGTTGTGCGGCGTTCAGCGGGCGGTTACCAATTGGATGATACTGGTAGCTGAATTTCGAAGGGTCGATCTATGTCAGGGACAATTACTACCATACGATTCGCTGGCCGGTTGCGGCTTGGTTCTGCACTGGCCGCCCTGGTGGTCCTGACGGCTTGCGGCGGATCGAATGGCGCGGTTTCCAGCACGCCAGCCCCAAGGCCTACCCCGACACCGTCGCCAACGCCGACACCCACGCCGACGCCGACCCCCACACCAACCCCCACTCCGCCGCCCAGCACTTTCAACACCGCCGAATTCCGGCGATCGGATGGTCCGGGTTTCCACAATGCGGTTACCGCGTGGAGTGCGGGGATTACCGGAAACGGGGCCACGATCGCGATCATCGATACCGGGATCGACACTGCCAATCCCGAATTCGCCGGACGGATCAGTGCCAGTTCCGCCGATGTCGCAGGCAATCGCGGGTTCAATGCGGAAAATGATCACGGCACCAATGTCGCGCTGATAGCCGCTGCCGCATTTGACGGGCGAGGCGTGGTCGGGATCGCTTATCAAGCAACGATCATGGCCTTGCGGGCCGATGATCCGGGCAGCTGCGCGACCGAGACCGATGCAACGCTCGATGGCTGCCTTTTCTTCGACCGGGACATTGCCGCCGGAGTCGATCGCGCCATTGCCGCCGGGGCGAAAGTCATCAACCTCAGCCTGGGCGGCGGGGCGACAAGCGTCACATTGAACAATGCAATCGCCCGCGCAGCAGCAGCGGGTGTGGTGATCATCGTGGCTGCCGGCAATGATGGGGACAGCACTGAGGCGGGGGTTAATCCCGGCCAGCCCGATCCCTTCGCCAGCGGATTGCTCGCGGCAGGCGGGGCCAATGTGATCATCGTCGGTTCGGTGGACGAAAATGGCAATTTTTCCGGCTTCAGCAACCGCGCCGGCAATGGTGCGGCGTCCTATCTTTCAGCCCGGGGCGAGGGGATTTGCTGCGTTTACGAAAATGGAGAAATCAGGGTCACCACGGATGCCAATGGCGGCCAGTTTGTGACTATATTTTCCGGCACCAGCTTCGCCGCACCGCAAGTATCGGGTGCGGTGGCATTGCTGGCGCAGGCATTTCCCAATCTGACCGGTGCACAGATCGTCGAGATATTGCTGACCACCGCGCGCGATGGCGGCATTGCCGGGATCGATCCGGTATTCGGGCGGGGCATTCTCGATATCCGCAATGCTTTGGCGCCGCAGGGTACCACCACCTTGGCTGGCAGCACTGTGGCATTTGCGGTGGGTGCTGAAACCGGATCAGCATCGCCCGCGATGGGCGGCGCGCTGAGTAATGTCCCGCTGGTTGCAATCATTACCGACAAATATGACCGCGCCTATAGTTACGATATCGGCAGCGGGCTGGGCGGTGCGGCCTTCCGCCCCCGGTTGCAGGGTGCAGTCGATACGCGCAGCCGCCGGGTATCGGGCGGTTCAGGCGCGGTATCGCTGGCCTTTACCGTCAGCAATAATGCGGTGGGCGGCAATGGGATCACAGACCTGAACCCGCTGCGCCTGTCGCCTCAGGATGCCCGCGTTGCGCAGGTTCTGGCTGCGCGGGTGGCGTTGCAGGTTTCCCCCGATACCAAGATGGGTTTCGCCTTTTCCGAAGGTTCTGGCGGGCTGGTAGTGCAGATGCAGGGGCACAGCCGCCCGGCATTCATGATTGCTGGCGGCGCGGGCGGCGATGCCGGTTTCCTGCGCAGCAACGATGCCTCTGCTGCTGTTCGCAAACAGATGGGCGCATGGGGCTTCACCCTCAGCGCGGAAGGCGGGGAGGCGCTGTTCGCGCGGCGCGAGGGAAGTGCCGAGCTGGACGTGCTGCGAAACAAACCGCGGGAAATTCGCAGCTTCGCCGCAGCGGCGGATCGCCGCATTGGTCCTATCGAAGCCGCGCTGTCACTCAGCTGGATGGATGAAAGCGAGACGGTGCTGGGCGCCTATTTCCATCAGGCATTGGGCGCATCGGGCGCTGACACGCTGTTCGCCGATGCCAGTTTCGGCGTCGATATTGCGCCTATGTGGCGGATTGGCGGGGAATTTCGGCAAGGCTTCACCCGCGCCCGCACGAGCGGATTTGTGGCAGGCGGTTCACGTTTTTCCAGCCGGGCTTGGTCGATCGACATGGTTCGCCGCGGCGCGTTCCAGGGCGGCGATTCCATCGGGCTGCGCCTGTCCCAGCCGCTGCGGGTAACCGGCGGCGGACTGAACCTTAATCTGCCGGTCAGCTATGATTACGCCACCCAAAGCGCCGGTTTCGGGCTGCGGCGCATTTCGTTGTCACCA
Source organism: Pontixanthobacter sp. (assembly GCA_041741895.1). Lineage (GTDB taxonomy): Bacteria > Pseudomonadota > Alphaproteobacteria > Sphingomonadales > Sphingomonadaceae > Allopontixanthobacter. Next base: position 15,710 of record JBGSJO010000026.1, on the reverse strand, counting down.
GACGGGACCGAAATCATCGGTGAAGTATCCTGGCATGGTTCGTTGTGGAACGGACGCGCGGCAGCCAGTGTGTTTTACCGCAAGGACCCCGGCCATTATGATGCCGCGCCCGAAGATACGGGGGCTGCACTCACCTGGGCGCGGGATTTCTAGGGCGCTACTTCAAACCTGCTTTCTGGGCATATTCATAGGCCCGCTGGACCAGCGGCAGCACCCGGTCGGACATTTCCCGCGCATGGGCGCTGGAAGCGGTGCCATCGATCACCCGTTTCTTGATGCCCTGGATGATCCCGGCCAGCCGGAACAGGTTGAAGGCGAAATACCAGTCCATCGGCGGCACCGGGAAACCGGTTCGCGCAACATATCGGGCGACCGCTTCGTCCATGGTCGGGATGCCCAGCGCGGTATGGTCCAGCCCGCCGATCCCGGCACGGCCATCGGGCGGACTGATCCAGTTGAGCATCAGATAGGAAAAATCCGCAATCGGATCGCCCAGTGTTGAAAGCTCCCAATCGAGCACCGCGATGATCCGGGCTTCCGTCTTGTGGAAGATCATGTTGTCGAGCCGGTAATCGCCGTGGGCAATGCTGCTGCGGTGCTGCGGGGGAATGGTGGTCGGCAGCCATTCGATCAGCCGGTCCATTTCCGGAATTACCTCTGTCTCGGACAGCTTGTACTGCTTGGACCAGCGGGCGATCTGGCGGGCACAGTAATCGCTCGGCTTGCCGAAATCACCCATCCCGATCTCGTCCGGTTTTTGCAGGTGCAGATCGGCGATGGTGTCGATCATCGCGTTGTAGATTGCCCGGCGTTCTTCCGGCTCGCATCCGGGCAGTGCGCCGTCCCATAGCGAGCGCCCATCGGCCAGGCTCATCACGAAGAATTTCGATCCCAGCAATTCGGGATCTTCGCACAGGCCGTAGGGTTTCGGCACAGGAAAGCCGGTGGGATACAGCGCGGCCATCGCCTTGTATTCCCGGTCCACCGCATGGGCCGATGGCAGCAATTTGCCGAACGGTTGGCGGCGCAGGACATAGCTTTGGCCCGGCGTGTCGATCCGGTAGGTCGGGTTGGATTGTCCGCCCTTGAACTTGGTAATGGTCATCGCCCCGCAGAAGCTTTCTACATTGGCTTCCATCCAACCGGCCAGCTTCGCTTCATCCAGCCGGTCCCTTTCAGGTACCGCAACCGTGCCGACCATTTCCTTTTCATAATCCATCGGAGATGCGTTTCCTTACGTATCGAAGATTATGACGGAGCGCGCCGAATGGCCGCTGCGCATCTTATCAAAGCCTTCGTTTACCTGATCCAGCGTGATCCGCTCGGCAATCAGCGTATCGAGATCGAGCAGCCCGCGCATGTAGAAATCCACCAGCCGCGGCAGATCGACGGGGAAATGGTTCATCCCCATGATTGCCCCCTGCAATTTCTTGCCGCCAAGCAGATCCATCGCGCCGAGGCCGACCTTGCAATCCAGCGGCATCATGCCGAGGATAGTAGCCGTTCCCCCGCGCCGGAGGATGCTGACAGCCAGATCGGCGGATGCCTGCCTGCCGACCGCCTCTATCGCATGATGGACCCCGCCGCCCGTCATGGCGATGATCTGCTGCGCGGCGTCACCGGCCATGGCATCGACCACGTGGGTTGCGCCCAGAACCTTGGCCAGTTCGCGTTTTTCCGGCACCGGATCGACGGCAATGACCATGCCCGCTCCAGCGATCTTGGCTGCGTTGATCGCGGCCAAGCCGACCCCGCCGCAACCGATCACGGCCACGGTTTCACCCGGCACCAGCTTGCAGGCATTGAAGATTGCGCCTGCACCAGTGGTAACCGCGCAACCGAGCAGCGCGGCCCGGTCCATCGGCATATCCTTGTCAATCGCGACGCAGGCATGTTCATGGACCAGCATCTGTTCGGCAAAAGCGGACAGATTGAGCATTTGGCTCACCGCCTCGCCATTGCCGGCACGGGTCAGGCGCGGGCCTTCGGATTTTTGCCGCCTTGTGTCACCGCCCAGGCACAAGGCCATCCGACCGGTTACGCAGAATTCGCAATGCCCGCAAAATGCGCTGAGGCAAGTGACCACGTGATCACCCGGTTTGACCGTGCGAACCTCGCTGCCGACCGCCATGACCACGCCTGCCGCCTCATGCCCCGGAATGGCCGGGGTGGCATGGGGATAGGCCCCGTCGATGAAATGGAGATCCGAATGGCACAGCCCGCAGGCGGCCGTTCGGATCAACACTTCATGCGGGCCCGGCGCTGCGACATCCACGTCGCCAATCACCAGAGGCCTGCCTGCCTGTTCGAGTATTGCTGCCTTCATGGTCCTTCTTTCTTACCGTGCCACGCCCACATCGCCGGAACTGAAGCTGTCATTGTCGCTCGGTTGGGGCGCATGACGGGCAAATTCCATGCGGGCAATCGCGCGGGCATGAACTTCGTCAGGACCATCGGCAAGGCGCAGGGTGCGCTGATGTGCCCATGCTTCGGCCAGGCCGAAATCATCCGACACGCCGCCTCCGCCGTGCGCCTGGATCGCATCGTCGAGGATGCGCAGCGCCATATTGGGGGCCTGCACCTTGATCATCGCGATTTCCTGCGCTGCGGCCTTGTTGCCGACCTTGTCCATCATGTCCGCTGCCTTGAGGCACAGCAGGCGCGTCATCTCGATATCGATGCGGGCCTGCGCAATGCGCTGTTCCCAGATCGAATGTTCGTAGAGATGCTTGCCAAAGGCGACCCGCGATTGCAGGCGCTTGGCCATCTTGGCAATTGCTTCTTCCGCCACGCCGATGGTGCGCATGCAATGATGGATGCGGCCAGGCCCGAGGCGGCCCTGAGCGATTTCGAACCCGCGACCTTCGCCCAGCAGCATATTGTTTGCCGGAACGCGGACATTGTTGAGCGCGATCTCCATGTGGCCATGGGGCGCATCGTCATACCCGAACACCGGCAAATGGCGCTCGATTACCACGCCTTCGGCATCCAGCGGCATCAGGATCATCGATTGCTGCGCATGACGCTTGGCCTCGAAATCGGTTTTGCCCATCACGATTGAGATCTTGCAGCGCGGATCGCCTGCACCAGACGACCACCACTTGCGGCCATTGATCACATATTCATCGCCCTCGCGTACGATCGAACATTCGATATTGGTCGCATCGGATGATGCCACGCGTGGTTCGGTCATCAGGAAGGCGCTGCGGATTTCGCCGTTCATCAGCGGGGCGAGATAGCGGTCCTTCTGCTCGCGCGTGCCGTAACGGTGGAACACCTCCATGTTGCCGGTATCGGGGGCGGAACAGTTGAACACTTCGCTGGCCCAGCCGATCCGGCCCATTTCTTCCGCGCAGAGGGCGTATTCGAGATTGGTCAGGCCGGGGCCGACGAATTCGAAACTGTCGTCCACATGGCTGCGGCCAGCCTGCGGCGGCATGAACAGGTTCCAGATACCTTGCGCCTTGGCGCGGGCCTTTTCCTGCTCGATCACGGGCAGGACTTTCCAGCGTTCGCCCTCCGCCTTCTGCTGGATATATTCGCCGTGGCGCGGGCGCACATGCGTTTCGATGAAATGACGCACCTGGTCGCGCCAATGTGTCTGCCTGTCGGTAAGATCGAAATCCATAATTGAGGGTCCTTCTTGAAAACTTCTGGAGATTAAGGGTTTGGCGTGCCGCTGGCCATTTCATTTCTGGCGGCCGCATCCAAGGCGGATAGCCGGGCTTCGTGATCAGACCGGTTGATCGGGAATTTCCCCAACCAATAGGCTGAAAACAGTGCCAGCACCACCGATGCGCCGATATACAGCATGGTAAAGCTGTCGAGTATATTATCCGCCACTTCGCCGGGCTGTGCGTTGCTGGGGATACCGGCCAGATCGACCATCAATCCAGCCAGGAATATACCCAGCCCGGTGGCGCATTTCTGGATGAACCAATGGCCGGAATAAAACGATCCCTCTGCCCGGCGGCCGGTGCGTTCCTGAAACGCCTCGACGATTTCGGCGACCATAGATGATCCCGAAATCATCACCATGACTGCAAAGACATTGCTGATCAGGACAAAGACGTAAACCAGTACGGTCGAACTGGTCCCGCCGATTTCCGGCCATATTCCTGCGATCCGCAGCAGATAGGGGATGGTCCAGAATAGCAGCGCCAACATCGTTGCCATCACCGCAGTATGGGCCTTGCCATATTTCCGGTGGAGCGGGCCGAGGCTCAGGAACACGATCACCACGCTGGCGAACAGCACCAGAGGATAGATCACGAAGGCAGTTTCGGAGAATTGCCAAACGAAATTGTAGAGGTACAGGGTCATGGAAAAGGTCATACCCTGGCTGATATATGCGCCCACCGCACCCGCAGCCAGAATCAGGAATGCCGGTTCCGCAAAGGCTTCCTTGATTTCGGCAAAGGCGGTGCCGACTGAAAATGGCGGGGGTTTCTGCGCGGGTAGTTTGGCGACGCGGCTATGTTGACCCAGCGCGGAGCCGACCACCGAAATGAAGATCACCGCCGCCCCGAACAGGCCGAACGCGAAATACCCTTCGCGCTGCAACATCGCATCGCCGGGCATGAATACCGTATATGCCAGCAGCATCATGCCCAGCCCGCCGATCCAGCCAAACAAGGCGCGATAGCGGAACAAGGTGGTCCGCTCGTCATAATCGCTGGTCAATTCCGGCACCAGCGCAGCAGAGGGAACTTCGCAGGCGGACAGCAGCAGCCGCACCAGGATGGAAATGCCCAGCAGGCCAAGGAAACTGGGCGCGGCCTGCGTGGGCGGGGACCACAGGATGACCCAGACCACCGCCAACGGTAATGCAGCCGCATACAGCCACGGTAGGCGGCGGCCCCATCTGGTGTATGTCCGGTCACCCAGATTACCCAGGATCGGATCGATCAGCGCATCGACCAGAAGCGCCAGAAATAGTGCCAGGCTGACGGTGCTGGCATCCATGCCCAGCACCTGATTGTAATACAGCAGCAGGAAAACGGAAAAGCCGCTGTCTTTCACGCCGAACGCCATCGCACCGAAACCGTGAACCAGCCTCAGCCGGGTTGGCAGCGGGGCCGAGCGGGGAACGCCAGCAGCGGTCAAGCGGCTGCAATCGGCGTGGTTTGGGCGTGGGTATCGACGCGGGCAGACATGGACTTTGGTCCTCTCCAAGACTGCTTGCTAGCTTAGGCAGAACGGCGATCAGGTCAACGCGGACGTTGTGACGCTACGGCAATGGGGACCTTGCATGAAATGCTCAGCTTACGCTTGCGTAAACAGGGCGAATCGCCCTAGTTTCCATGCTATGGAGACGCGACGAAGCGCCCCTGATTCCGATTTGCAGAGGACCCGATTGATGGCTGACCTGGATATATTCCGCACAGAAACCCGTGCCTGGCTGGAAGCAAATTGCCCCGAGGAAATGCGGCAGCCGGTGCGTGACGAGGAAGACGTCTATTGGGGCGGCCGCAAAGCCAGTTTCAAAAGCGACGCACAGAAATCCTGGTTCGAAGCCTGCGCCGCCAAGGGTTACACGGTCCCCGCATGGCCCAAGGCCTATGGCGGCGCGGGCCTGGGCGCGGCTGAAGCCAAAATCCTGCGCGAGGAAATGTCCCGTATCGGCGCGCGCCCGCCGCTCAGCAGCTTCGGCATCTGGATGCTCGGCCCCGCGCTCCTGAAATTCGGCACGGAAGAACAGAAAGTCCATTATCTGGGCGAGATCGCACGCGGCGAAATCCGCTGGTGCCAGGGCTATTCCGAACCCGGTTCCGGCAGCGATCTGGTTTCGATGCAGACATTCGGCGAGGATATGGGTGATCACTGGGTGGTTAACGGCCAGAAGATCTGGACGTCTTATGCCGATGAGGCCGACTGGATTTTCTGCCTTGTCCGCACCGACAAGACGAACAAATACCAGGGCATCACCTTCATGCTGTTCGACATGGAAACGCCGGGTGTCACCACCAAACCGATCCTGCTGATCAGCGGCAACAGCCCGTTCTGCGAAACTTTCTTCGACGATGTGAAAGTCCCCAAAGACCAGCACGTCGGCGAGATTAATCGCGGCTGGGACGTGGCGAAATATCTGCTCGGCCACGAACGCGAGATGATCTCCGGTGCGGGCGGCGGTGACCGCACGGCGGCCATCGGGGCGACAATGAAGCGCCATGCTGCCAAAGAGGGGGGTGAGCTCGATCCGATGCTGCGCGCCGAACTTGCGATGTTCGACATCGATGCGCTGTCCTACAGCGCGATGGGCGAGAAATTCCTCGACGAAATCAAGGTTGGCAAGGCGCATCCTGCGCAGCCGAACATGATGAAATATGCCGGGACCGAGTTGAACAAGCGGCGCCATGAGTTGATGATGTCGGCTGGTGGCAGCCGCAGCCTGGAATGGGACAGCGAGGAAACCAGCGGCGGCAAGCCATCGCGCGGCTGGCTGCGGACCAAGGCTAATTCCATCGAAGGCGGCACCAGCGAAGTCATGCTGAACGTGATTTCGAAGCGCATCCTGGAATTGCCGGGGGATTGACACTTGATCGTCGCCCCAGCGAAAGCTGGGACCGCGTGCCATCTGTTACGACCTGGAATAACCAGATCCCCGCTTACGCTGGGATGACGGATTAGAAATACGAGAGGACGGCTCCCATGCCACTATATTACGACGACGATCAGACGATGCTGGCCGACAGCGCACGCCAGTTCATGGCTGAAGAAGGGGCGATCAAGAAGCAGCTGCGCCACTGGCGGGATGCCGGCTGCAAGGACGGGTTCGGCCATGAATTGTGGAAGCAGTTCGGCGAAATGGGCTTCACCGGGATCCTGGTATCCGAAGATGATGGCGGGCTGGGCATGGGCCACGTCGAAGCCGGGATCGTGCTGGAGGAAATCGGCCGCAACCTTACTCCTTCCCCCTTCCTGACCAGCTCCGTGCTGGCGGCGACTGCGCTGGGACAAGGCAGCGATGATCTGCGCGGGCGCTATCTGCCCGGACTTCTCACCGGCGAGAGCGTCTTTGCCGTCGCGATCGACGAAGGTGCCAAGCATCGGCCCGAGCGGATCACGACCAGGGCCGAAAAATCGGGCAATGGCTTCAAACTGTCGGGCAGGAAAGATTTCGTCATTCACGGCGCTAGTGCGGACATGATCATCGTGGCCGCCCGCACATCGGGCTCGGACGCAGATGCCGACGGGATCACTCTGTTCGCCGTCCCCCGGGACGCCGCCGGCATGAACCACGATGCGGTGCGTCTGGTGGATAGTTCGGTCGCCACGCATATGGTGCTGGACGGGGTCGAGCTGGATGGCGGCGCAGTTATCGGCGAAGTCGACGGCGGGCGCGAGGTCCTGAACCGGATGCTCAACGCCGGCCGGATCGGCGCCGCTGCGGAGGGTGTCGGGGTGGCCCGGGGCGCGATGGACATGACCGTCGATTACCTCAAGCAGCGCAAGCAGTTCGGCAAGCTGATCGGCGAATTCCAGGCGCTGCAGCACCGCGCTGCGCATCTTTATTCCGAAGTCGAGATTTCCCGCGCAGCGGTGATCAAGGCGCAGCAATTGCTCGATGCCGATGCCCCCAGCGCGGCGTTGATGGTATCGGTTGCCAAGGCTAAGGTCGGCCAGACGGCGGGCTTGGCAGTGCGCGAAGGTGTCCAGATGCACGGCGGGATCGGGATGACCGACGAATATGACATCGGACTGTACATGAAGCGCGACCGCGCGCTGCAGGAATTCCTCGGCGATGTATATTATCATGCCGAACGGGTGGCGCAGATCAGCGGCTATTAAGGCTTTCAGGAGAGAAAATAATGGATATCGCCAAACTGTTCAGCCTCGAAGGGCGCGTTGCGCTCGTCACCGGCGGGTCCCGCGGGATCGGCAAGATGATCGTGGAAGGCTTCCTCGCGGCGGGCTGCGCGAAAGTGTATATCACTGCGCGCAAGGTCGATGAAATCAATGCCACTATCGAGGAATTCGGTGACAAGGTCATCGGCCTGCCGGGTGATCTATCCAACCTGGAAGGCATCCAGCGCCTGGCTGACCAGATTGCGGAACGGGAAGACAAGCTGGATATTCTGGTCAACAATGCCGGCGCTGCCTGGGGCCAGCCATTCGACGAATTCAGCGAAGCGGGCTGGGACCGGACGATGGATCTCAACGTCAAGACCCCGTTCTTCCTGACACAAAAATTGCATGGCTTGCTGAAAGCCGCCGCAAGCGCGGATCGGCCAGCCAAGGTTATCAATATCTCGAGTATCGACGGCCAGCGGATCAACCCATGGCCGACATATCCGTATCAGGCATCCAAGGCAGCGGTGATCCAGTTGACGCGCCGTCTGGCCGCCGAACTCGTGCCGGAAAACATCATCGTTACCTCGATCGCTCCCGGTGCATTTCCCAGCGCGATGAACCGCGCGGCGCGCGACCATGAAGATGCCGCGGCAGCGGGGATCCCGGCCCGGCGGGTCGGCAATGCAGAAGATATGGCGGCAGGCGCGGTCTATCTCGCCAGCCGGGCCGGAGACTATGTCATCGGGGATACGCTGACCATAGACGGCGGCGTGGTGAACGCCCTGCTGCCGAGCCATTTCGCGCAGCCGTAAGACAAAACCCTCTCCCCGCGAGGCTCAGCTTGCGGGGGGGGGGGAGGTTTACGCCATCAACTTCCGCACAAAATCGACCAGCCCGGTTTGCCGCGCGCGGCGCATGCGTTCGGACTGCAGGATGCCGGTAACCTTGGCGAAACAGGCGTCGATATCATCGTTGACCACGACATAATCATAACCGTCCCAATGGCTGATTTCGGACCGGGCACGGGCCATCCTGTCGGCGACCACTTCGGCGCTGTCGGTGCCGCGGGAGGATAGCCGCCGTTGCAATTCGTCAATACTAGGCGGCAACAGGAATACGCGGACCACGTCCACTTCCATACGCTGGTATAATTGCTGGGTGCCCTGCCAATCGATATCGAACAGATAATCCTGTCCGGCTTTCAGCCCTGCTTTGATTTCTGCCTTGGGCGTGCCGTACAAATGGCCGAAAACTTCTGCCCATTCGAGGAATTCGCCTGCTTCGACTTTCCGCCGGAAATCGTCCTGATCAACGAAGAAATAATCGCGGCCATGGACCTCGCCCGGCCGGATTGGCCGGGTGGTATAAGATACTGACAGGCGAATCTGCCCGTCCCCCGCCAGAATGCGGTGCGCGATCGTGGTCTTGCCCACGCCGGAAGGGGAGGACAGGATGAACATTAACCCGCGGCGCTGCAGGGTATCGGGCGAAACATCTGCCGGGGCGGAGGGGGATAAATCGGTCATGACCGCTCATGGGCCGAGGTTGCCGGGAAAATCAAGTCTGCTGCTGAAAAGCGAGGTCCTTAATCTTTAGATTTGGGGCCCGGGAGGCTTTCCGGCTTCCCCCGCGATTTGCGCTTGGCAGTTCCCCGGTCATACAGCGTTTTTGCCAGTAGTCCGCCGCCAACCAGCAATGCGCCCGGGACGGACCTTGTGGCCAGTTTCGTCACGCCATAGGCCGCGATTGTGTGCAGGATGCTGCGGTCTTCCACTATCGCCTTAGCCTGTGCCGGCCCATAGTGGCGGCGGGCGACCGCTTTTTCCAGGGTGTGCCGCGTCAATCGGCCCAAGGCGCGCAGCATTATCTCGCTCACGATCAGATTTGCGCCGATGCCCGCGATTTCCCTAGCGGTACCCTGCGGCAGATCGGATTGATCCGCCGCTTTATCCAATGATTTCGCCGGTTTTACCCTGGTTGGTTTCTTCGCCATGATGTTTGCCCCCGTTTTTGCCTTCTGGTCCCGGGCCAGACGGACCCTGACCGGACCCACGCGGTGCGCAATTATTTCTTGCGCCCGAAGTCCACAGTGACCACGTTGGAGCCATCTTCAACCGTTCCGGCGGCTTCGCCGTCGGCCGGTCCCAGCGCATCGTTTTCGGCATCATCGTGCTTTTCGTGAGCCATATCGGCCACTGTGGCCTGGAATTGCAGCCCGAAATCGACTGCCGGATCGACAAAGGCGGTAATCGCCGCGAAGGGAATATCCAGCTTGGACGGCATCTGGTTGAAACTGAGGCCGACTGTAAAACCAGTTTCGTCCACACCCAGATCCCAGAACTTGTTCTGCAAGACAATGGTCATTTCATCAGGAAACCGTTCGCGCAGATGCTGCGGGATGGACACCCCAGGCGCGCCGGTCTTGAAAGTGATGTAGAAATGGTGGTTACCCGGCAGCGTGCTGCCGTTTGCCTGGATTTCGCCCAGCACCCGGCCAACCACTGCGCGCAGGGCCTCCTGCACGATTTCATCGTAAGGTATCAGGCTATCGGGCGCGTCATCACTCATATCGGTTGCTAGGTGGCGACGGGAAGCGCCGTGGTCAAGACGCAAACCACCGTAATTGTCGGAAAGCTGGTAGCGACAGCACTGTCTTAGGTTGCGCCGACTCCATCCTTGCGTATAGCGCGCACCCATGCGCACCGCGAAAATAGTACGGAATACAACGGAAACCAAAATCCATATCGAGGTTAATCTCGATGGGACGGGCAGTTATGACATTTCCACCGGGATCGGATTTCTCGATCATATGGTCGAACAGTTTTCCCGCCATTCGCTGATCGACGTGGTGATGAAGGTCGATGGCGACCTGCATATCGATCAGCACCACACCACCGAAGACAGCGCGATTGCTCTGGGGCAGGCATTGGCAGAGGCGATGGGCGACAAGGCGGGAATCGGCCGGTACGGCAGTGTGTATTCACCAATGGATGAAACCTTGGCACGCGTAGCGCTGGATATTTCCGGCCGCCCCTACCTTGTGTGGCGGGCCGGGTTCAGCCAGGACCGGCTTGGCGAATGGGATACCGAACTGATCGAGCACTGGTTCCATTCCGTGGCGCAGGCCGCCGGGATCACGCTGCATATTGAACTGATTTACGGCCAGAACAACCACCACATCTGCGAATCGATCTACAAGGGCTTTGCCCGCGCCATGCGGCAGGCGGTCGAACTCGATCCGCGCAAGGGCGGGGCGGTTCCCTCCACCAAGGGCCAGCTCGGTGGCTGAGATCATTGCCCTGGTCGATTACGGCGCAGGCAATCTCCATTCCGTTCACAACGCGCTGAAAGCTGCGGGGGCGGGCGGGGTGAAAGTCACCGCAGATCCGGCGGTGGTGCGCGCGGCGGACCGGATTGTCCTGCCAGGTGTGGGTTCATTCGGTGCCTGCGCCAGCGGACTGCGCGCCATTACTGGAATGGTTGATGCGCTGGAAGCGCGGGTGCTGGCGGGCGGTGTGCCGTTCCTCGGCATCTGCGTCGGAATGCAATTGCTTGCCACGCGCGGGCTGGAACACGGCGTGACCGACGGGCTCGACTGGATCGCCGGGGAAGTCCGCACGATCGAAGTGACCGACCCCCATATCAAGGTGCCGCACATGGGCTGGAACGATGTCGCGCTGACGCCGCACGAACGCCATTCGCGCGTGATCGAGGAAGGGGAGGCCTATTTCCTCCATTCCTATCATTTCGCTCCCGACAGCGGCCATGATATTGCCGCGATGACCGATCATGGCGGCGGGCTGGTGGCGGCGGTCGCGCGGGACAATATCGTTGGCGTGCAGTTTCATCCCGAGAAGAGTCAGGCTTACGGTCTGGCGCTGCTCGGTAGATTTCTGGAGTGGCGCCCTTGATTGGAAGTTTGGCATGATAGTCTTTCCCGCAATCGACCTTAAACAGGGTCAGGTCGTCCGTTTGGCCGAGGGCGATATGGACCGCGCCACTGTCTATGGCGATGATCCCGCCGCGCAGGCGCTGCTGTTTGCCGAAGCGGGCGCGGAGCATCTCCACGTGGTCGATCTGGACGGCAGTTTCGCGGGCCGCGCGGAAAACCGCGAGGCGGTTGAAAGCATCGTCGAGGCATTCCCCGGCTATGTACAGTTGGGCGGCGGTATTCGCACGCCCGAAGCCGTTGCGGGCTGGTTCGATCTCGGCGTGGCGCGGGTGGTGATGGGCACTGCCGCGCTGAAAGACCCGCAATTCGTCAAGGACATGGCCCGCGAATATCCCGGCGGCATCGTGGTTGCGGTGGACGCAAAAAACGGAATGGTCGCCACCGCCGGCTGGGCCGATGTGTCCGATGTGCCGGTAGTGGACATGGCCCGCCGGTTCGAGGATGCGGGCGTTGCCAGCCTGCTGTTCACCGACATCGGCCGGGACGGTATGCTGAAAGGCTGCAACATCGACGCGACCGTGGAACTCGCACGGCAGACCGACATGCCGGTAATCGCCAGCGGCGGGGTCAAGGGGCTGGACGATATCCACATCCTCTCGCTCCATGCAATTGAGGGGATCGAGGGCGTGATTACCGGGCGCGCGCTTTATGACGGGCGGCTGGATCTGGCGGCGGCGCTGGCGATGGCGGCGCGGGCATGATCACGACTTGGTTAGCCATTGCACTGCTTTTGCTGGTCTCATTAGCTCAATTTTGGCTCACCTTGAAAGGCGCCTATTTGGGGCGGATCGGTTGGGGAAACCGCCTTGTTTCTGTAAAGGCGCAAAGACCTATTTTCTATTATCTGATGCTTTTGGCTAACACCGCACTTCTCGCTTTGTTCTTATCAATGGCGCAAATGCTCTTCGGATTGACTCGATTATGACCGTCCGCATTCGCGTCATCCCCTGTCTCGACGTGGCCGAGGGCCGTGTGGTCAAGGGCGTCAATTTCGTCGATCTCAAGGACGCGGGCAATCCGGTGGAACAGGCGCAGGCCTATGATGCGGCGGGCGCCGACGAGCTGTGCTTCCTCGATATTTCAGCGACTCATGAAGGGCGCGGCACTCTGCTCGATATCGTCCGGCGCACCGCGGAGGTGTGCTTCATGCCAGTCACCGTCGGCGGCGGGGTGCGCGCGGCGGAAGATGCGCGGGCGTTGCTGCTGGCGGGCGCAGACAAGGTCGCGGTCAACAGCGCAGCCGTTGCGCGGCCTGAAGTGGTGGCGGAAATTGCCGATAAGTTCGGCAGCCAATGCATTGTCGCGAGCATCGATGCCCGCAGGACAGCTCCGGGCCGTTGGGAAATTTTCACCCATGGCGGCAGGCAGGCGACCGGGATCGACGCGGTGGAACATGCGATCAATTTAGCCGACCTGGGCGCAGGAGAATTGCTGGTCACTTCGATGGACGGGGACGGTACGAAGGCGGGCTACGACCTCGAACTCACCCGCACCATCGCCGATGCGGTGTCCGTGCCGGTGGTGGCCAGCGGCGGGGTCGGCACGCTCGATCATCTGGTCGAAGGGGTCACCAAGGGCCATGCGAGCGCAGTGCTGGCGGCGTCAATCTTTCATTTCGGCACCTACACCATTGCCGAGGCGCATGCCGCCTTGCGCTCCGCCGGATTGCCTGCTCGCGGATAGGCGGGATTCGCGATGGGAGCGGTCCCGATGAGGGACGCCGGTTTCTTCGCAGTTGCGGAACGGGGGCACAGGGTTGACCCGGCTGCATGGCTTTACGTTTCCTGATTCTTTCGCTTCTGTTTGTTGCTGCCCCTGTTGGCGCGGCCGATGGCATCCAGATTCCGGAGCCAAGCAATATGGCGCTGATGGCGCTCGGGCTCGCCGGTTTGGTGGTCGGCCGCCACGCAGCGCGGTCGAAGCGGCCGAAAGACGATACCGTCCGCAAAACCCGTTCCAGAGATTGACCCCGCTTCGCAGGCAATCCATGACAGCGCCATGGACACGTACTCCCGTCTCGAACCATTGGCCCGCCTGGAAGACACCGTAACCCAGCGCCTCGCCGCCGATCCCGGCAGCAGTTATGTCGCGCAATTGCATGCGCGCGGATTGCCCGCAATCGCCCGTAAATTGGGCGAAGAAGCGGTCGAGACCGTGATCGCCGCTCTGTCCGGCACGCGCGAAGAACTGGTTGGGGAAGCGGCCGATGTGTTGTTCCACCTGACCGTATTACTGGCGGAAAAAGGTGTGCCCCTGTCCGATGTAATGGCCGAGCTGGACCGGCGCGAAGGCACATCCGGCCTCGATGAAAAAGCTGCCCGCACCACCTAGGGAATTCTCCATGCCGATCGATGCCACCCAGCCGTATGATGACGACAATATCTTCGCCAGGATTCTGCGCGGGGAAATCCCCTCGACGAAAATCTACGAGGATGAGTGGGCATATGCCTTTCCTGACATCAACCCGCAGGCGAAATTGCATGTGCTGGTCATCCCCAAGGGGCGCTATGTCAGCTGGGACGATTTTTCCGCTAACGCCCCTGCGGAAGAAATCGCCGGTTTTATCCGTGCTGTAGGGCATGTGGCGCGGACCCATGGTCTGGTCGAAGCTGGTTACCGCCTGCTCGCCAATGTTGGTCCGCATGCGGGGCAGGAAGTGGCCCATCTGCATATCCACCTGTTTGGCGGCGAACCGCTCGGTCCGATGCTGGCACGGCGGTAAAACTGGCACGTTTGTCCTGTCTCAGCGGCAGTCTGACGAAACCAGGCCGTAAAAGGCATGAATTTGTTGCCGAGCGAGTCCCGCTTACGCTACAGCCCGACCGCCTATGGATACGCCCCTTTCCCCGCATGACGGCCGCTTTGACGGGCCGGCCCATCACTTCGCGCTGCGGGTGTATTACGAAGACACCGATCTGTCGGGCATAGTCTACCACGCCAATTACCTGCGCTGGTTCGAACGCGCCCGGTCCGATATGCTGCGGGTGCTGAACATTGACCAGCGCGCCGCGATCGAGGCGGGGCAGGGCGCCTATGCGGTAGCCGATTTACAGATCCGCTATATTCGCCCGGCCAAGCTGGACGATGATGTGCTGATCGAAAGCAGTTGCACCCAATTGCGCGCGGCCTCTGTCAGAATGCACCAGCGCGCGTTTCGCGGGTCCGAATTGCTGGCCGAGGCGCATTTGCGGATCGGCTTCGTCAGCCCTGATGGTAAACCCTGCCGCCAACCGCAAATTTGGCGCGATGCCTTTTCCCAAATCCTTGTTCCGGAACAATCTGCATGACCATTCTTTCCCTGCTGGCTGCCGCCCCCGTATTGGGCGGCGCGCCGGATCATCTCGATCCGGTCAAACTGTTTCTCGATGCCGATATCGTGGTGCAATTGGTGATGGCCGGGCTGCTGCTCGCCAGCGTGTGGGTGTGGACGATCATCGTTTCCTTCAGTTTCCGGCTGGGCGCGGTGCAGCGGCGCTGCGGCCGGTTCGAGGATGAATTCTGGCGCGCCAGTGATTTCGACGCATTTATGAAGGAAACCGGGCGGCAGGATATTCCCTCAGCCAGGATCGCCGCGGCGGCAATGTCCGAATGGCGCAGTTCGGCCAAACTCAAGGCGATGGACCGCGACGGCACACGCCAGCGGCTGGCCGGGGCGATGGAAAGCCAGGTCGCGCAGGAAGCGGACACTCTGGCGCAGCGGCTCAATTTCCTCGCCACCGTGGGTTCAGTCGCGCCGTTTGTAGGCCTATTCGGCACCGTGTGGGGGATCATGAACAGTTTCTTCCAGATCGGCGCACAGCAGAACAGCTCGCTCGCGGTGGTCGCACCGGGTATTTCCGAAGCACTGTTTGCCACGGCCATCGGCCTGTTCGCGGCCATTCCGGCAGTCATTGCCTATAACCGGTTCAGCCACGGGGTGAATGCGCTGGAATCGAAACTGCAACGCTTTGCCGACCGGTTCCAC
>JBGSJO010000025.1:0-40976 GCA_041741895.1 Pontixanthobacter sp. | reverse complement strand
AAGCAAAACGATGAGCACGATTGCACAAGCTGCCAAGTCGCTATTGCTTGCCGAATTCGTCAGCGCGTTCTTCCTGTCGATGCGCTACTTCTTCAAGCCAAAGGCGACGCTGAACTATCCATTCGAAAAAGGCCCCAGCAGCCCGCGTTTTCGCGGTGAACATGCACTTCGCCGCTACCCGAATGGTGAGGAGCGCTGCATTGCCTGCAAGCTTTGCGAGGCGATTTGCCCGGCGCAAGCCATCACCATCGAAGCCGGTCCGCGCGGCAATGACGGCACCCGGCGGACCGTTCGTTATGACATTGACATGGTCAAATGCATCTATTGCGGCTTCTGTCAGGAAGCCTGCCCGGTGGACGCCATCGTCGAAGGTCCGAATTTCGAATATGCGACCGAAACGCGCGAAGAACTGCTTTACGACAAGACCAAATTACTCGCCAACGGGGACAAGTGGGAGCGGGCAATCGCCGCAAACCTTGAAGCCGATGCACCGTATCGTTAGGGGCTGAGTGTGATGGGGGCCGCCGATCTCAATCAAGCTCGTCATCCCGGCAAGTGCCGGGATCGGGTTCAATCAAAGTCCGACCGAGGGGCCAGCGACCCCAGCCTGCGCTGGGGTGACGAAGTATTATGATCCAGACCTTTGCCTTTTATCTGTTCGCGGTGCTTTTGATTGCCGCTGCTACGCTGACAATCATGTCGCGCAATCCGGTGCATTCTGTTCTGTGGCTGATCGTATCGTTCTTCAACGCGGCGGGCCTGATGGTGCTGGTGGGCGCGGAGTTTATCGCGATGTTGCTGGTGATCGTTTATGTGGGCGCGGTCGCGGTGCTGTTCCTGTTCGTGGTGATGATGCTCAACATCGATTTCGCCGAACTGCGCGCCGGTTTTATGAGGAACTTCCCGCTCGGGATCGCGATTGCGCTGATCCTGCTGGCGGAACTGATCCTGGGCATTGGTGCCTATGGTGCGGGTGCGCTTGAATTGGGCACGCCCGATGGCAGCGCCGCGCCGCTGTTGGACAAGAGCAATATCGAGAACATCGGCGCGCTGCTTTACACCGACTATCTGTTCCTGTTCGAGGCGGCAGGGCTGATCCTGCTCGTCGCGATGATCGGCGCCATCGTGCTGACCCACCGCGAACGCGCATCGGGCCCGCACCGCGGCCACCAGGACATCGGCAAACAGAACCGCCGCCGTCCGGAAGATGCTACGATCAATACACGTCCCGAAGTGGGCAAGGGAGTGGAATTGTGATCCTTCGACAAGCTCAGGATGAGCGGACATCAGGAACTGCACGGTCATGATCGGCATCGAACATTATATTGTCGTCAGCGCGGTATTGTTCGTGCTCGGCGTGCTGGGGATTTTCCTCAACCGCAAGAACGTGATCGTCATCTTGATGGCGATCGAACTGATACTGCTGTCGGTGAACATCAATCTGGTTGCATTCAGCGCCTTTCTCGGCGATCTGACCGGGCAGATTTTCGCCATGTTCGTGTTGACCGTTGCAGCCGGAGAGGCCGCCATCGGGCTGGCCATCCTGGTGATCTATTTCCGGCAGCGCGGCACGATTGCGGTTGATGATGTCAACCGGATGAAGGGTTGACCGCTGTGAACTCCATCCTCCTCATCGTTTTCCTGCCCTTGCTGGCGGCCATTATCGGCGGGCTGGGCAATCGCGCGCTGGGCAATCTGCCGGTCAAGCTGATCACCACCGGCGCGCTGTTCATTTCATGCGCGCTCAGCTGGCCGATCTTTCTCGGCTTTGTCGCCGGGGATGCGACCGCCACTTTGGTGCCGGTGATGCAATGGGTGCAGTCGGGCAGCCTCAGTTTCGACTGGGCGCTGCGCGTCGACACGCTGACGGCGGTGATGCTGGTGGTGATCACCAGTGTTTCCGCTCTCGTCCATCTTTATAGCTGGGGTTATATGGATGAAGATCCGGACCAGCCGCGGTTCTTCGCCTATCTCAGCCTGTTCACCTTCGCGATGCTGATGCTGGTGACTGCCGATAATCTGGTCCAGATGTTCTTCGGCTGGGAAGGGGTAGGCCTAGCGTCCTATCTGCTGATCGGGTTCTGGTTCAAGAAGCCGAGCGCCAATGCCGCCGCGATCAAGGCCTTTGTGGTCAACCGCGTGGGCGATCTTGGTTTCATGCTGGGTATTTTCGGCACATTCGTGGTGTTCGGCACCGTGTCGATCCCGGAAATTCTGGCGGCTGCTCCGTCGATGAGCGGTTCAACCATCGGTTTCCTCGGTTACCGGATGCACACCATGGATGTGCTATGCATCCTGCTGTTCATCGGCGCGATGGGCAAATCGGCGCAGCTTGGGCTGCACACCTGGCTGCCCGACGCGATGGAAGGCCCGACCCCGGTGTCGGCCCTGATCCACGCGGCGACCATGGTGACCGCGGGCGTGTTCATGGTCTGCCGCCTGTCGCCGATGTTTGAAACCGCCCCGATTGCGCTGGGCATGGTGATCTTCGTCGGCGCGGCCACTTGTATTTTCGCTGCGACGGTTGGCACTACGCAGTGGGATATCAAGCGGGTCATCGCCTATTCCACTTGTTCGCAGCTGGGTTACATGTTCTTCGCCGCGGGCGTCGGCGCGTATGGCGCGGCGATGTTCCACCTGTTCACCCATGCCTTCTTCAAGGCGCTGCTGTTCCTCGGCGCGGGCAGTGTGATCCATGCGATGCACCACGAACAGGACATGCGTTATTACGGCGGACTGCGTAAACAGATCCCGTTCACCTTCCTTGCCATGCTGGCCGGAACGCTGGCGATCACCGGGGTTGGGATATACTGGCTGCACGCCGGTTTCGCGGGCTTTCATTCCAAGGACGCCATTCTCGAAGTGGCCTTTGCGCGGGGGACAGAATTGTCGCAATTCGCCTTCTGGATGGGTGCCTTTGCCGCGCTGCTGACCAGTTTCTACAGCTGGCGGCTGATGTTCCTCACCTTCTGGGGCAAGCCGCGCTGGGCAGAGAGTGAGCATATCCAGCACGCGATCCATCACGGCCATGACGATCCCGAGACGCATAGTCTACCGGCGCAGGAAGCCGCCGGAGAAGACGCGGTCCATGCGGCGCCTTCACCGGATCTGCATGACGGTACGGCGGGGTATCACCCGCATGAAAGCCCGATTACGATGCTAATTCCGCTTGGGGTATTGACCCTGGGCGCGGTGTTTGCCGGGTTCGTTTTCAACCCACAGTTCCTCGACAGTGCAGAATTCTGGGGCGGATCGATCCATTATAACGAGAATTTGATCCACGCCATGCACGCGGTTCCTCTGTGGGTGAAACTGACCGCGACATTCGTGATGCTGCTCGGGCTGTTCGGGGCGTGGCTGGCCTATATCCGTGACACGTCGATCCCTGGCAAATTTGTCGAGCAGTTCCGGCTGGTGCACCGCTTCGTGTACAACAAATGGTATTTCGACGAATTGTATGATCTCATCTTCGTTCGTCCTGCTTTCTGGCTTGGCCGGAAACTGTGGAAGACCGGTGACGAGGGCATAATCGACCGCTTCGGCCCCAATGGCGCAGCGTGGCTGGTGATCAAGGGAACCGGCGCGGCGAAACGTATCCAGTCGGGCTATCTAACTTCCTACGCGCTGATCATGCTGCTCGGATTGATCGCCGCCGTCTCTTGGGTGCTAATCTGATGGGCGGTTTTCCCATACTTTCCGTAATGCTGCTGGTGCCGCTGCTGGCAGCGATAGCCTGTCTGTTTGTCGAGGCGAAACCCGCGCGCACCATCGCGCTGGGCGCGACATTGGTCAATCTAGCGCTCGGCATCCTGCTATGGGCCAATTATGACATTGGCGGGGCGCAGTGGCAGTTCACCGAACGCGCAGCGTTGTTCGCGGGCTTCAATTATGCCTTGGGGATAGACGGGATCGCATTGCTGCTGATCGTGCTCAGCACGTTCCTGATGCCGATCTGCATCCTGGCGAGCTGGGAATCGATCACCACCCGCGTTGGCGAATATATGGCCGCGTTCCTGATCATGGAACTGCTGATGATCGGCGTGTTCTCCGCGCAGGATTTGTATCTGTTCTACATCTTCTTCGAAGCGGGCCTGATCCCGATGTATCTGATCATCGGTATCTGGGGCGGAACCAACCGGATTTACGCCAGCTACAAATTCTTCCTCTACACTTTGCTTGGCTCGGTGTTGATGCTGATCGCGATGATGTGGATGACGGGTCAAGCGGGGACGACCGACATCCCGACGCTGATGAATTACGATTTCCCGGCCGGGGCGCAGACATGGCTGTGGCTGGCATTCTTCGCCAGCTTCGCGGTCAAAGTGCCGATGTGGCCGGTGCATACCTGGCTGCCCGATGCCCACGTCCAGGCACCCACCGCGGGTTCCGTGATCCTCGCCGGGGTCTTGCTCAAGATGGGCGGATACGGTTTCATCCGTTTCAGCCTGCCGATGTTTCCCGAAGCATCCGCGCAATTCGCCTGGCTGATATACATCCTGTCGATGGCGGCAGTGGTGATCACCAGCCTGATCGCGCTGGTACAGAACGACATGAAGAAACTGATCGCCTATTCCTCGGTTGCGCATATGGCGATCGTTACGGTCGGGCTGTTTTCTTTCAACGTACAGGGCCTCGAAGGTTCGATGATCGTGATGCTCAGCCATGGTCTCGTGTCGGCGGCACTGTTCCTGTGTGTCGGCGTGATTTACGACCGGCTGCATACGCGCGAGATTGATCGCTACGGCGGGCTCAGCATCAATATGCCGAAATATGCGCTGCTGTTCTTGCTATTCACCATGGCGAGTATCGGTCTGCCGGGAACCAGCGGTTTCGTCGGTGAATTCCTGTCGCTGGCCGGAATCTACGAGGTTTCCAGTCTGGTGACTCTGGTTTGCACCACGGGTATCATCCTTGGTGCTGCATATATGCTCTATCTCTACCGCCGGGTTGCCTTTGGCATCCAGAAGAATACCGACGCGGCAGCAATGAAGGACATCGGTGTGCGCGAGTGGCTGATGCTCGGCCCCATTGCCGCTGCGGTGCTGTGGATGGGGGTTTACCCGGAGAGTTTCCTCGCCCCGATGCGTGCGGATATTGCTGCGCTGGATGCAAGGCTGGCCCGCGCCGCGCCGGAAGGTGACGCGAAACTGGCGGTCGGAACCCCGCGCGCCGGAGCAGCCAATGCGATGCCGCATGTCGGCAGCGGTCACGAAGAAGAAGCCGCTGAGGGAGCGCACTAATGAATTATGGCATCTCCCTTTACCTGACCGGGCCGGAAATCTTCCTTTCCATATCGGGCCTGATCCTGACCCTGATCGCCGCATGGGGCGGCCAGAAATCAGCGCGGCTTAGCACGATCCTCGCGGCCGGCGCGCTGGTTGGCGCGGCTGTGATTACCGCCAGCCTGCTGATTAACCCTTCTTTCGAACAGGGCGGCGATGCATTCGGCGGGCTGTACCGGATGGATGCATTCGGCAGCGTGGCCAAATTGCTGATCTACCTTGCGGCTATTGCCTGTCTGGTCGTGACCCCGCGCTTCTTCGACCAGGGCAGGGAATACCGCCCGGAATATCCGCTGCTGGTGGTATTCGCCTCGGTCGGCATGGGTATGATGGTTTCTGCCACCGATCTGATGACGCTGTATATCGGCCTCGAACTCAGCAGCCTGTCATCCTATGTGCTGGCGTCATTCTCCCGCAGCGATGAACGTTCGGCGGAAGCGGGCCTTAAATATTTCGTCCTTGGCGCGCTGGCCAGCGGGATTTTGCTGTACGGGATGAGCCTGGTGTACGGTTTTTCCGGCAGCACCAGCTATTTGTCGATCCGGCCCGCATTCGAGGGCGCGCTGGGCACCGGCGCGCTGCTGGGGATAATCTTCGTTCTGGCGGGTCTTGCCTTCAAGATTTCCGCTGTGCCGTTCCATATGTGGACGCCGGACGTGTATGAGGGCGCGCCCACGCCGGTCACGACCTTCTTCGCCACCGCGCCGAAAGTCGCCGCAATTGCGATGACCGCGCGGATCACGCTGGACGCTTTCGGCAATCAGGCGGATGCGTGGCGGCAGATCATCATCTTTGCCGCGCTTTCTTCCATCGTGGTTGGCGCGCTTGGTGCGATCGGGCAGACCAATATCAAGCGGCTGCTGGCCTATTCATCGATCAACAATGTCGGCTTCATCCTGATCGGCCTTGCTGCCGGGACGGTAGCGGGTGCCAGCGCGATGCTGGTCTATCTGGCGATCTATGTCGCCATGTCGCTGGGCAGTTTTGTGGCGGTGCTGATGATGCGGGACAAGGCCGGTAAGCAGGTCGAGACGATGGCGGATATCGCCGGTCTATCGCGGGCAAAACCGATTCTGGCGCTGTGCCTTGCCGCAATGATGCTCAGCCTTGCGGGAATTCCGCCGCTGTTCGGGTTCTGGGGTAAATTCGTGGTGTTCCAGGCGGCGGTGGAGGCTGATCTTCTGGTCCTGGCAGTCATCGGTATCGCGGCGAGTGTGATCGGCGCATTTTATTACCTCAAGATCGTCAAGATCATGTATTTTGACGAGCCTGCCGATGTGGTGACGGGCGAAAATGGCATTGCCCATTGGGCAGTGCTTGGTGTGACAGCGATCATCGTTTCGCCGCTGGGCTATCTCCTGACAAAGCCGATGGGCGCATTGGCGGACCGGGCTGCAGCAGCCCTGTTCGCCGTGGTTTGATCCGCGCAGCTTGATTGAGACTGTTTCCCGGACCGGTTCGACAAATGGCGATCTTTCCGCCCGCCTGAAGGCTGGCGAACGTATCGCCGAAGGTCACTGGCTGGTGGCAGACCGGCAAATTGCCGGACGCGGCCGGCATGGGCGCGATTGGTTTGACGGCCTCGGAAATTTCATGGGCTCGACCGTGATTCACCTGCAGGCCGGGGATCCTTTCCCGCCGACGCTTGCTTTGCTGGCGGGCCTTGCCACCTATCAGGCGGTACTGCCGCATTGTCCCGACCCGCTGCCGCTTCGCCTCAAATGGCCCAACGATCTGATGTTCTCGGCTGCGAAGCTGGCGGGCATCCTGCTGGAGCGGGAAGGGGATAGCGTCATCGTGGGCATCGGGGTCAATCTGGCTGTTGCGCCGCAGGTTCCCGGGCGAGAGACGATTACGCTGGCGAAATTCGGGCCTGCGCCGGACCGTGATTTGTTTGCCAGTTCCATTGCCGGAATTTTCGCTGGTGAATTGCAGCGGTGGCGCACCGATGGCACCCAGCCGTTGATCAATCGCTGGGAAAGCGCGGCCCATCCAAAGGGTACGCCGCTGACCGTGAACGAACAATCCGACGGGACCATCAGCGGTGTTTTCAATGGCCTGCTGCCCGATGGTTCACTCCGTCTGCGCTTGGCGGATGGCACCTGGCGTGCCATCCACGCCGGCGATGTCATGCTTGCCTGAAGGAAATACCCATGCTGCTCGTCGCAGATGTCGGAAATACCAATGTCGTGTTCGCCCTGTTTACCGGAAACACAGCACGCGCGCGCTGGCGGATTGCCACTGATCCGCGCCGGACAGGCGATGAATATGCCGTCTGGCTGACTCAATTGCTCGCGCTGGAGGGAATTGAGCGCAAGGAAGTGAACCGTTTCATAATCGGTTCGGTGGTCCCGCGCGCGATCCATAATCTTACCGTGCTGAGCGAGAAGTATTTCGGTGTCACCCCAATGATCGCGGGCGAGGGGGATGCCGCGTGGGGCATTACCGTGGATGTGGACGAGCCGCGTTCGCTGGGCGCTGACCGCGCGCTCAACGCGATTGCGGCTCATGCGAAATATGATGGGGACCTGATCATCATCGATTTCGGCACCGCGACCACTTTTGATGCGGTAGATTTCACCGGAGCGTATAAGGGGGGCATCATCGCGCCGGGAATCAACCTGTCGCTCGATGCATTGGTGGGCAACACCGCCAAACTGCCGCGGATCGCCATAGAGGCTCCGCGGACGACCAGTGTGATCGGCCGCAATACCGAAGACCAGATGCTTATCGGAGTATTCTGGGGCTATGTTGCGATGATGGAAGGATTGATTGCCAAAATGCGTGAAGAAATCGGCCGGCCTGCCAAGGTGGTTGCCACCGGCGGCCTCGCGATCCTGTTCGATCAGCATACGGGAATGTTCGACGCGGTGGATTCCGACCTGACGCTGGAAGGCCTCGCAATTCTGGCAGATCGGGCGTCCAAGTGAAGAAGGATTTTACGCCAGAAAAAGAGCTGCTGTTCCTTGCGCTGGGTGGTTCCGCCGAAATCGGGATGAACGTCAACCTGTATGGGTGTGATGGCAAATGGCTGATGGTCGATCTGGGGATGACCTTCTCGGGCGATCAATATCCCGGTGTCGATCTGGTATTCGCGGACCTTGAATTCATCGAAGACCGGATCAAGGATCTGGCCGGGATCGTGCTGACCCACGGCCATGAAGATCATATCGGTGCAATTCCCTATTTCGCAGAGGATCTGGGCGTACCGCTTTACGCAACGCCGTTCACCGCTGATCTAATCCGGCGCAAGCTGGAAGAAGCCGGTATCCTGGGCGAAATCGAACTTAATATTATCGAAGGCACGGACAGTTTTGCCGTTGGCCCGTTCGACATCAGTTATGTTCCGCTGGCGCATAGTATTGCCGAGGGTAACGGGCTGATTATCGACACGCCTTACGGACGGATTTTCCACACTGGTGATTGGAAACTGGATGAAGAACCAATCGTCGGCGAACCCACCACCGAAGAAGAATTGACCGAATTGGGCGATGCGGGCGTGCTGGCGATGGTGTGCGATTCAACCAATGTATTCAATCCCGAACCCAGCGGGTCGGAAGGCGCGGTGTATCGCGGGTTGATGGAAGAAGTGAAGCGCCACACGGGCAAGCGGGTGATGGTCACCACTTTCGCCTCCAACGTTGCGCGGCTACACACATTGGGTGAGGTCGCGAAGGAAACCGGCCGAAAATTATGCGTCGCGGGCCGATCCCTCGACCGGATTATCGAAGTGGCGCAGGACAATGGCTATCTCCAGGATTTTCCCAAGACCGTCGATTTCCAGACCGCGATGGGATTGCCGCGGGGTGATGTCCTGATCATGGCAACCGGCGGTCAGGGCGAACCCCGCGCCGCATTGTCCCGCGTGGCGGAAGACAGCCACCAGATCAGCCTGCAAAAAGGCGATGTGGTGTTGTTTTCCAGCCGCCAGATACCGGGCAATGAAGTTTCCATCGGCAGGGTGCAGAACAAGCTGGCCGAACGCGGGGTCCTGATGGTTACCGATCGGCAGAGCGAAATCCACGTATCAGGCCATCCCGGACGCCCCGAACTGGAAGCGCTCTATTCCTGGATCAGGCCGCAAATCCTGGTGCCGGTGCATGGCGAGATCAAACATATGCAGGAACATGTCCGGGTGGGGCAGGCTGCAGGCATTCCGCATAATATCTTCCAGAAGAACGGCGATATCATCCGCCTTGCGCCGGGCAAGCCGGGCAAATTGGCAGAAGTACGGACCGGGCGGTTGGTGCTGGACGGTGATATTATCGTGCCGGCTGACGGCGAGGCGATTGGCATGCGCCGACGAATTGCGCGCGAAGGCGTGATCGTGGTCGCGGTCGATTCCAATCTCAAGCCGCATCTGGAACTGCTCGGCATGCCGCTGGATGAGGATGAGGCCGATTTCGTGGCCGAAGCCTCCGCCGATATTGTCAAGGCGTTGCGCGGCCTCAAGGGCGCCGCCCGCAAGGACCGCGGGTCTTTGACCGAGGCTGTCCGCCTTGCGACCCGGCGCGCGGCAACAAGGTGGAGCGGCAAGAAGCCGCAGGTCAAAGTGATCCTGATGGGGAGCTGACGCAGTGCAATGGACCTCGATTATCGCAATCTATCTGCTGGTCTGGGTGATGTGCGCCTTCGTGATGCTGCCATTCGGTGTGCGGACGCATGACGAATTGGGGGTGGAGAAGATCCCGGGTCAGGCCGACAGTGCACCAGGGAATTTCCGGCCATTCCGGCTGATTTTTCGCGCTTCGCTGGTCGCAGCCGTGCTCACTACATCATACGCGCTCAATTACGAATTTGGCTGGGTTACGGCAGACGACATCAATTTCATCAAGCCGCCTGAAAATTTGCGCTAGAGCGGGCTGAGTTAAATCTGACGCACTTCGCCCGCTCTAGTCTCTGTTTTCGTATCGTAAAAAGCTGAAATCCGGTTCCCACTTTTCAGCACGATGCTCTAGGCCCGTTGGGCGCTGGGTAATGTCAGGTGCGCAGCCGTTCGATTGCCTGCGCTAGTGCAACATACAGCTTGCCCATGTCCGAACTGAGCAGCGTCACGCCCAATGCGTGGCCATCACGCGTGGACAGCATGACCCGTAACATGGCTTCGAAATCATGGATGTAGCGGCTGACATTCTCGGCAAATTCGCTGTCGGCGCCATAGATTTCAGCGATGTCGCGCGCTTCTGTATGGTCGAGCAATTGCACCGCGCGGCGGGTGAATATCCCGCGATCACCGCGCAGATATGATGCCCAGGCAGTATCGGTGACTTCGTTCGATAGCGCCTTGGAGATATCGATCGAATTTGAATTCAGGCTTTCGGTGATCAAGGCGACGCGGCGGGAGAAATCGTGGTCGATCTGTTCCTCTGCCCGTTCGCGTGCGCGGTTCACACGCGCTTCCAGATTGCCCGCAAGTTCGTTCACCTTCGCAAGTTGATCACGCAGGTTGGTCGCAGCTGTCCGACCTGCATTTGATGCCTTGGCCACGGCTGCTTCAAGCTCCGCCACCGCACTGTCGGTCCGGCTGCGCAGCGCGGTATCGATTGCGAGTGCACTTTCTTCGCCGATGCGATCCGCAATTTCGTTGAAGTTCAGTGCAGTCCCGCTTTCAATTTCGCCGATGACTTCGCGGGTCGATTGTTTCAGGAACGCAATCGAATCGTGCAATTCCGTTCGCGCAGTATCGGACAATCTGGAACTTTGCGCGCCCAACTCGCCGAGCGATCTTTCCAGCCGCTCGATCTCGCCAAGATGTGCATTGTTGGCGGCCGTGATATGCGCGCTGAACCTTTCGATCCTGTCCAGCGCTTCCTGACCATTGTCCTTGGCGCCCAGCACATATTCAGCCAATTCGGCGCCCTTTTCACTGGCTTCACCCAGCAGAATGCCGATTTGTTTTACCTGTTCTTCCGTGGCGGTAATACTGCCGCTAGCTTCCTTGATCGCTGCGGGAAGGATGTCCCGGCTATGGTCTGAACTGGCTTGGATCAATTCGAGCAGCCGGACGGTATCCTCCGTCAGCCCAGTGACGGCAGTGGTGGTTTCGTCGATCCGCTGGCGGTTCTCGTCCAGCTTTTGCGCCAGCGCCTGAGCACCGTTGCCGAGAGCCATTTCGGTGTCGGCCCCCTGCGCGATGATGTCTTGCAAATTCCGCTCGATTTCACTCAAGCGTCCGGCGATCGCTTCGCCATGTTTGTACAAGCGTTCGGATTGTTCCATCTGCGCCGCGCGCCGCGCCGCAATTGCTTCGTCGAGCCCGGCCAGGCGTGCGCTGAGGCTTTCAATCGCTTCCTGTTCGTCCTGCGTCATCTGGTTGCGGCGCAATTCGATCTGTTGGTGCAAGGCGGCGCTGCGTTCCGTCATGGTCGTATCGACCCGCTCCGCTTCTTCGGCCAGTTCCTGCAATTTGGTGCGCGATGCGGTTAGCGCTGCTTCGTCCAGCGCTGAAATCCGTACTACCGCTTCGGTCAGGCGCGCCTGGATATCCTCGATTTGGCTGGTCCAGGTGATGATCGCGCGATCTTCGCTGTCCCGTACGGATTGTCCGATTACCTTGCTTTCGTCCCGCAAGGACATCAGGCGCGCACGCAGCGAGACGAGGGCAGCCTGTTCCTGTTCTTCCAATTCCATGCGTGTTCCGGTCAACTCGCCCGACAGTGCATCCACCCGTCGGCGCAGCGCCGAAAGCGCTTCAACTTCGCTGGTGTCCAGTTCGGTGCGGAATTGATCATTGGTGGATCGCAAGGCATCGAACCGGCTTCTGGCGATGGCATCCATTTGTGTAGTCTGCGCCTCGAATTCGGCGAGCGAGGCGTTGATTGACGCTTGCAGGCTGGCGACCTCGTGCTGGGTGGCCTGGCCAAATTCATTGAGCCGAACAAACCCGGCGATCAATTCTTCGATATGGCTATTTGCCGTTCGTCCGGCATTGCCGATGTTGTTGGTCACATCGCGCGCAGAATTTGCGATCACCGGCAGATCATCGCGGAGACGGGCCATGTTTTCGAGGGCGGTGGCGCTGACCGTGGCGATGGCGTCCACCTGCGCGCCATTATCCTGGATCAGGCTTTGCAGGTGATCGGCATGGGTCGAGAGCCGTTCCCCGGCAGCCCGGCCGAGCGATTCCAGCTCGCGCGATTGGGAGCCGAGGAAGTCGCGGGCAATGCTCAATTCACGGTTGATGACCGAAAGCCGCTGTTCGAGCGCAGCCGATTCGCCGGACAAGCTGCGCGCGACTTCGCCGTAACGCGCTGCTTCCCTTGTGCTGTTGCGCAGCGCCAGCATCCAGAAGGATACAATCAGCAGGACCGGAATCGACCATGCGATGATCCTCTCGCTCCATTGCGCGGGCGTGCCGCCGGAAAGAATTTCCGCCTGATGCGCCCATCCGTAAAACGCGGTCCAGCCGGCAATGGCAACAGCTGCCAGGACCGGCAATATCCACGCGGTCGAGCGCGGACGAATGGCATCGTATTCCCATTCTTCAACATATTCGTCGACCAGCTCGATAGGCTCTTCAGAAACAGGTCCTGCCGTGCCGGTCTGCGGTTCATGCGCATTGTCGGGGCCCACGACCCTGATGTTCGATCCGTTGTTCATGACATGAAGCTACCACTTTTGATGCCATGTGAAACCCTATCTTAACCCTCTCGGCGTTAGAATTGTCGGTGATGTTGTATGAAAACGGCGCTCTCGATGCCAATCTGGCTGCTGCTGCAGGCGATGATGCTGCTCTGCTGGCGGAATTGCGCGGTGCGTTTGTTGACAGCCTGACCCGGCAGATTGACCTGCTGAAGCGTTCGCGCTGCGATGCGAACTGGGATGTTGCCGCAATGCGCCTGAAAGGCCTGGCGACGAGCTTTCACGCCAGTGACCTGATCGTTCTGGCAGATGAAGCGGTCAATTCCGCCCCGGGTGAACCCACCGTAGTTCGCAAGATCGAGGCATTCCTGGCGGATTTCGCCAGACGGCCCGGCTGAGCCGGAAAGTAATACCTCCGCTTGGCATCGGCGCAGCTGCGCCTTAAAGCATATGCTCCCATCCTTGGCCCAGTCTGGACCCATGTTTGGCCCATATCAGGAGCTTGCACGTGCGGGTCGCTTTACTATCAACCATGGAATCTGTTGCTGCGGCAGGCGGCGATCCGCGCGGATTCCTGACCGTGGCGGGACGATCTGTTGTGCAGCACCAGCTGGAATGCGCGCTGGCGCTCGGCTGCGAGAAAATTGCCTGTCATGCGCATGGATTGCCGCAGGAATTGGTCGCGCTGCAGCATCTGGCTGAGAAAGCCGGCGCGAGGTTCCAGGTGATTCTTGGCCCGCGCGCCCTATCCGGCATGGTTCGGGCGGCGGATGAATTGCTGGTGTTTGCCGATGGCCTGCTGCCCGACTGCGCATTGGCCGAGAAATTGCTGGCAGATCGCCCATCCGTGCTGGCCTTGCCAGCTGACGAGGGGATTGCCGCCGGATTTGAACGCATCGACCGGGAATATGCCTGGGCGGGGCTGTTGATGGTGCGCGGACCAGCGGTCGAACGGCTCGCCGATTTACCCCCTGACGCCGATCCGATCGCAGGATTGCTGCGTATCGCCTTGCAGGCCGGCACGCGGATTGTACCCATGGCGCCCGGTATATTAGCAGGCCGCGAGTGGGGATTGGTGCAGACGGAGGATGATGCCGAAGAATTCGAGGAAGTCTGGCTGGGGCGCCATGTACGGCCGGCCACCTTTGCCGCCCCGTTTCTTGCCGTTTCAGACCGCGCAGCAACGGCGCTGATGAAGCGTTCGGACGGGCGAAAATTCGGTGGTAACGCTGTTCAGGCAGGCGCTGCAGGGTTCGGAGTTCTAGCGGGTCTTGCAGCGTGGTTTTGGCAGCCGGTTGCAGGCATGGCACTGATGGCTGCGGCCTATTTCCTGGCCCGCACTGGCGGTGCATTACGTTTGATAGAGGGGTTGGGCCGCACCCCGCCGCAAAGTCATGGCAGAATTTCCAGATGGCTGGGCACCGCGTTCGATATTCTGCTGGCCGGGATAGTCGGCCTGGCGAGTTTGCCGCAGGATCACGGGATCGCAATTCTAGGGGCGGCGGTGCTGCTGTTCGCGCTGCACCTTGGCCAGGGTCTCCCGCTGCGCAATTGGAAAATAGTTCTGAGTGACCGTATTTTGTTGGCGGCAACTTTATCGATTGCAGCCTATTTTGAACAGTTAAGTTATGTTTTACATATACTTAGCGCACTAATTCTGGTTGCAATACTGCTCGACTTAAGAAGGTCAAAGCTAACGCGGACTTAACCATGTCGGTTTAAGGACTTAGTCCATGATCGATCGCACTGCGTCCCAATCTGAAGAGGCCCCGGTTGAGGCTATGCTCCGCGAGGCATTGGAGCAGGGCGATGCTGTGATCGACACAATAGGCCCGATCCTGAGTCATTTGCTGGCCAATGATGACGATTCACTGTTCACCGACGAGATTGTCGCTCGGGTCAGGGGCATCATTCTGCACATCGCATGGCAGATGCTGATGGCGCATGGTAAATCCGCCGGATCCGAAGATCCCGATGCATTTGCAAAGGCACACAGCGAGGGTCTGGCGGTGAAACTTGCTTCTCACCATGCCTTGTTGATGCATTGCCACGCACTCGCGATGGAATGGCATCTGACGGTTCGCCTTGAACAAGGCAGTGCGATTGACCCGGTGCTGTCACCCTTGTTGCAAGCTTTGGTTGCGTCCTATGATGAGACCGCGGCGGCATCGGCGATGACGGTGCTGGCATCCCAGGCGCGGTTTATCCAGCATCAGCGGCGGATGGAATTGCCAGTCAATGAATTGCCGGGCGAACTGTTTCACCACGCTCTGCTGATCTGGCGTGGCCATGTTGCCGATGAAGACGCAAGCGGCGCCGCAGATATTGCAGAGCGCGGTTTGCGCGCGTCGTTCGATGAAAGCACGGGCAGGCTGGGACTGCTGTCGCGCATTGTCGCCAGCATGGGCGGCGGAGCGATGGCCGCGCTGTCGGTCAGCCATGGGGGTGCGGCGCTGTTCATCACTGCGCTGGCAATTGCTTCCAATCAGGACCGCGATATTGCCGCGTTATCGACCAATGACGGGCAGATGGCCCGGCTCGCGCTGGCACTGCGCGCGGCGGGGGTGGAGGCAAAGGTTGTTGAGGAACAGTTTTTCCATATTCACCCTGATGTGACTTTGCCCGATGTATTCAAACTGCTCCGGTCTGACCGGGCTGGATCCATGCTTGCCGCCAGCAGCCGAAACGCTGCCGGATAATCATGGCCGGGCCGAACCGAACATATCTTGCCGAGGCACGCAGCGACGCGCGCGATCAATTGGTCGAAGCGCAGGATCCGCTGGCCCGGTTGCAGCACCGCTGCGGCGGCGAATTGCCGGGGATCATCGCAATCCCGGAATTGTTGGCGCTGGTCAGAAAGTCGCGCAGCTACGGCCTGCGGCTCGCCCGGATGATCCAGGCAGTCGACGGTGATGATATCATCAGGGCATGGGTGGAAGTATCGCCAATCGCCGAAACTGGCGAAGACGGGGCGGCGGGCTGCATCATTTGCCTGGCCAGTTGGCAATCAACCCCGCTGCCGCCAGAAGACCGGGCGGACAGCGAAGACCGCAAGCTGGCCATCGACCGCGCCATGGCTGAATTCACCGCGCGACTGGATGCAGACCAGCATGTGCTGTCGGCTGACAGCACCGCCCCGGACCTGGCGGAAATGGGCAGGAACATGGTGGGCAGCGGAGGCCGGCCATGGACCGATTTCGTCAGCTTCCCTGGTCTTGGCCACCAGCAACCGATCCATTGGCGTTTGCTCGATGGCGCCGAATGCGTGGTTGAGGGGTCAGAGCGGTGCTGGAATGTTACTTTGGTCCCGCTTGGGCAGCCGGAAGTCGCCAGTACGGGATTCGAACTCTATCTGGTGGCGCAGACGCCATATTTAGCGCCCCGGACTAAGGCGGAAATTCCGCGCGAGGCAGGCATCGGCAGTTCCATCGGTCGGGATCTGTCGCCGGTGCTGCGTCAGCCGATTGCCCGGATTATTGCCAATGCAGAAACGATCCGCGCCCGGCTCGCGGGGCCGCTGGCGGATGAATACAGCAATTACGCTGCCGATATCGCATCTGCAGGGCAGCACCTGCTCTCCCTGATCGACGATCTTTCAGACCTCGAGATTGTGGAATCGGATCAATTCACCACCGCACCCGATCAGATCGACCTGGCCGATGTGGCCCAGCGTGCAGCGGGAATATTGGGCGTGCGGGCGAAAGAACGCAGCATCGAACTGATTGCCCCCCCCCTGGACCAATCCCTGAAAGCGACCGCCGAATTTCGCCGGGTATTGCAGGTGCTGCTCAATCTGGTTGGCAATGCGATCCGCTATTCACCGGAGGGTTCGCAGGTGCGGATCGAACTGGGCCAGGATGGCGAGCGGGCGATGGTTACCGTGGCCGATAACGGGGCGGGGCTGACGCCGGAACAACAGGCAGTGGTGTTCAGTAAATTCGAACGACTTGGACGGTCTGGCGATGGCGGATCAGGCCTCGGCCTTTATATCTCGCGCCGGATTGCCCGCGCGATGGGCGGCGATCTGACGGTGGAAAGCGTCCCGGGCGAAGGTGCCCGGTTCATCCTGGAATTGCCGGGCGCCGTTTAAACCGCCGCCCGGCGCGACTCTCAGCGCTTATCGACCGGGATGTAATCCCGCTCGGTCGGCCCAGTATATAGCTGGCGCGGACGGCCGATTTTCTGGCCGGGATCGGAAATCATCTCGTTCCACTGCGCGACCCAGCCGACCGTGCGGGCGAGCGCGAACAAAGCCGTAAACATGGTGGTCGGGAAACCAATAGCCGACAGGATAACGCCGGAATAGAAATCGACGTTGGGGAACAGCTTCTTTTCGACGAAATAGGGATCGTTCAGAGCCATTTCTTCCAGCCGCAGGGCGGTTTCGAACACCGGATCGGTAACCTTCAGCGCATCGAAAACCTCGCGCACGGTCTTCTGCATCACCGTCGCGCGTGGATCGTAATTCTTGTACACGCGGTGGCCGAAGCCCATCAGGCGGAATGGATCGTTCTTGTCCTTGGCCCGTTCGATATAATGCGGAATCCGGTCCGGCGTGCCGATTTCGCGCAGCATGTTGAGCGCCGCTTCGTTCGCGCCGCCATGAGCCGGGCCCCACAGGCAGGCAATCCCGGCCGCGACACAGGCAAACGGGTTCGCGCCGGAAGAACCGGCCAGGCGCACTGTCGAGGTCGAGGCATTCTGTTCGTGATCGGCATGGAGGATGAAAATCCGGTCCATTGCCTTTTCCACCGCCGGGATCACTTCATATTCTTCCGCCGGAACGCCGAAGGTCATACGCAGGAAATTGCCGGTATAGGACAGCGAATTATCCGGGTGCATGAATGGCTGGCCGATGGAGTATTTGAAGGCGTTGGCTGCGATTGTCGGCATTTTCGCAATCAGGCGATGCGAAGAAATCTTGCGGTGATCGGGGTCGGCAATATCGGTGCTGTCGTGATAGAACGCCGACAGAGCGCCGACCACGCCGCACATGATCGCCATTGGGTGCGCATCGCGGCGAAACCCCTGGTAGAACTGGCGCAGCTGATCATGAAGCATGGTATGCCGCGTGATCGTGTATGTGAAATCGTCTAGCTCCTCCTTGGTCGGCAATTCGCCGTTGAGCAGCAGGTGGCTGACTTCCATGAAGCTGGAATGTTCCGCCAGCTGGCCGATCGGATAGCCGCGGTGGAGCAACACGCCTTCCTCGCCATCAATGAAGGTCAGCGCGCTTTCGCAAGAAGCAGTCGAGGTGAAGCCTGGATCGAAGGTGAAGGCGCCGGTCTGGGCATAGAGCTTGCGGATATCGACCACATCGGGGCCAGTGCTGCCCTCCAGAACGGGAAAATCCAGGGATTGCCCGCCGATTTCCAGTTTCGCCTGTTTGTCCGCCAACTTCATTCTCCTTCAAATATTATGCTTCAGCGCGGGGCCTTAGCCTGCGCGTCAATTCGCGCAATGGCTTCTTCCCGGCCGAGCAAGACCAGCACATCGAAAATTCCGGGCGATGTTGTTGTCCCCGTCAGCGCAGCGCGAAGGGGCTGCGCGAGCTTGCCGAGGCCCAGTTCCAGATCCTCGGCCATTTGTTTCAGACTGGCCTCCAGGGCCTCGATTGTCCAGTCATTTTCTCGGCCCAAACGGGCGGAAATCTGCGCCAGAAGCGCCCTGGATTCGTCCCCCAGCAGCCCGACCGCCTTCTCGTTCATTTCCAGTGGGCGGGCGGTAAACAGGAACGCCGCGCCTTCCGCCAATTCGTCGATCGACCGCGCACGTGTTTTCAGCACCGGCATGGCCTGCGTAAGCAGCGCGACGTCTGCAGAGGGGCCGATTTTTGCGGCAACCAATCCTGCCAGGCGGTCATCGTCCGCCTCCCGGATGTAATGGCCATTGAGGTTTTGCAGTTTCTTGATGTCGAAGCGCGACGGGCTCTTGCCGACGCCGCCCAGGTCGAACAGCTCGATCGCTTCCTGCTTGGTGATTTCCTCGCGGTCGCCATGGCCCCAACCCAGCCGCAACAGGTAATTGAACATCGCTTCGGGCAGAATGCCCATTTCATCGCGGTAGGTTTCCACACCGAGCGCGCCGTGCCGCTTGGACAATTTTGCCCCGTCAGGCCCATGGATTAGCGGGATATGCGCGTAGGTCGGATCCGGCCAACCGCCCTCTATGGCATCCATCGCGCGCAGCACCGGCAATTGGCGGAAGGCATTGTTGAGATGGTCATCGCCCCGGATAATATGGGTGCAGCCCATATCGTGATCATCGACCACTACAGCCAGCATATAGGTCGGCGTGCCGTCCGCGCGCAGCAGGATGTAATCATCGATCTCTTCGTTCCTGACCGTAACGCGGCCCTGAACCAGGTCTTCGATGGTGGTTTCACCCGTTTGCGGGGTTTTCAGGCGGACGACATAGGGCGCGCCTTCGGGTGCGTCCGCCGGATCGCGGTCCCGCCAGCGGCCATCGTAGCGCAGCGGCTGCTTCGCGGCCCGCTGGGCAGCGCGCATTTCCTCCAGTTCCTCGGTACTGGCGTAACACCGGTAGGCATGGCCATGCGCTAGCAGAATCTCGGCAACCTCTGCATGGCGCTGCGCCCGGATGGACTGGAACACCGGTTCCTCGTCATATTCCAGGCCGAGCCAGGAAAGGCCGTCGAAAATCGCCTCGATAGCGTCCTGATTCGACCGTTTCTGGTCAGTATCTTCGATACGCAGCAGCGCCTTGCCGCCGTGATGGCGGGCAAAAAGCCAGTTGAACAAGGCGGTACGTGCGCCACCGATATGCAGAAAACCCGTCGGCGAAGGGGCAAAGCGCGTGACAACCATGTTGCTAGTGCTTGTCATCCCAGTCTGCTTCCTTTCCAATGGTTTAATGGGCAGTTCGATCATTCCAGAGATACCCATTGGAAACGGGCCGCCAGTTGATGATGCTGCAGTGCAGCGCACTTGGCGTAGCCGCGCCGACTTGTCCAGTATTAGCGGCATTTTCGAACGATTTCTGGGCAATGCCGGTTTCGATCGCGGGCCATGGATGACGGTCCTCTTTGCCGCCGGGATCGGGGCCTGGTTCGTTCTGGCGCAGCCATGGCAATGGAGCGCGGCAATTGGTGCGGCGTTGATTACTCCAATTGCGGCGCTGGCGCTGTGGCGGGGCAGGGTGCGATTACTGGGTCTGGTGCCCGCTGCAATTGCTGCGTTGCTGATGCTTACCAGGCCGGTGTCGGATTTGCTGATTTCAGGCGATGGACGCCATGTCGGGATTGCAGGCGAGGGTGATCAATTGCTGGTGCTGAGGGACAGCAGGAGCAGTTCGCCAGCGACAATTTGCTCGAAATGGCCGGAATGCCGGGGGTTCCGGTCCCCCTGGCTGAATTGCCTGGGGCCCGAATGCAGCCGTGAATCGTGTGTCGTGACGATGCAGCGCAGCGGCCGACTCTGGCATGTTTTGATGGCTCGCAGCCGGGATCTGGTCGACGAGCGCGCACTGGCTGCGGCTTGCGACCGGTCGGACATTGGGATCGCAGACCGATATCTGCCGTCCAGTTGCCGCCCCAAATGGTTGAAAGCAGATCGGAACCTGCTGGGCAAAACCGGCGGTTTGACAAGTTACCTTGAACATGAACGGTTCGATACGGTGGCTGAAAGCCAAGGAGATCATGGTTGGTGGCAGGTCAGGCCCGACCGGTTTCAAGAACGCAGAACCGGCAAATGAAAAAAGGCGGACAATACGCCCGCCCTTTTGGAAATTTGACGCCAGACGCTAGTCTGGCTCAGTGATAGCGGCGCAGCAGACCGGCCAGCTTGCCCTGGACCTGGACCTGCTCGGGCATATAGACCTGCGGCTGATGGCTCGGGTTCGCCGGATCAAGCCGGATCATCCCATCTTCACGCCGCAGATATTTCAGCGTCGCTTCCTCGTCATTGATGAGCGCGACCACAATTTCGCCGTCGCGGGCCACATTGGTCCGCTTTACCAGTGCAAAATCACCGTCGAAAATACCGGCATCGATCATGGAATCGCCGGATACTTCGAGCGCGTAATGTTCCCCCGGCCCAAGCAACGCGGCAGGTACGGGCAGGCTCGTCTGGCCTTCCAGCGCCTCGATCGGCGCGCCTGCGGCAATCCGACCGTGAAGGGGAACTTCGATGACGTCATTGGCCGGTTCCCTACGCTGTTTCTGCGCAGCGTTCTGCAGCGAAACCACATTATCCGGCAATTGCGCGGGAGCGGCGTTGCGGGAACTTCCCGGCAGAGCGTCTTCAGGCTGCTTCAGCACTTCCAGCGCCCGCGCCCGGTTGGGCAGGCGGCGGATGAAGCCGCGTTCTTCAAGCGCGGAGATAAGGCGATGAACGCCCGACTTGCTCTTGAGATCGAGTGCATCCTTCATTTCTTCGAAAGAAGGGGAAATCCCCGTATCCTTCAGCCGTTCCTGAATGAAACGGATAAGTTCGTGCTGCTTTGCTGTCAGCATGGCGAAGACTCCCTTGTCCCGTAAATTATGTGTCGCGTGTTTTGTGCGATCGCCTGAGGTGTTCCGCTCACCGAATTATGGTGAACGAATGCGGAACAATTAGGCAACCAATTTCAACAAGTCAAGCAATTCAGGCATTTCTGAGCAGATAGATTGGAACATCTGTTCCTGCTTTCGTCCCAACGCCAGCAGCCGGGTCTGGCTAGCCTGCTGGTGAATCGCCCGGTCTATTCGGCAGCGTGCCAATCGCCGGACTTTCCGCCGGTCTTTGAAATCAGCTTGATGGTCTGGATGATCATTCCCTTGTCGATCGCCTTGGCCATATCGTAGATTGTAAGAAGTGCCATGGAAGTTGCTGTTAAAGCCTCTATTTCTATACCGGTTCTGCCGGTAAGCGATGCAGTCGCCGTGGCGCGCAATCCGCCCGCTTCAAATTCGAAATCCACGGTAACGCTATCCAGCGACAGGGGATGGCAAAGCGGAATCAACTCGCCGGTTTTCTTGGCCGCCATGATCCCTGCAATACGCGCTGCGGCAAGAACATCTCCCTTGGGCACATCGCCGTCCCGGATTGCGGTCAGCGCCGCTGCCGACATGGTAATCCGCCCGGTGGCGACAGCGGTTCGGCGCGTTTCCGCCTTACCGCCGACATCGACCATGCGGGCATTGCCGTGTTCGTCCAGATGGGTCAGCTTGCTCATTTCAACCCTCAAGCAGCTTTCGCGTTGCCGCCATGACGTCACGTTCGCGCATCAGGCTTTCGCCGACCAGGAAGCTGCGTACGCCTGCGCGCGCCAGACGCTGGCAATCTGCATGGCCGGTAATGCCGCTCTCGCCGACCAGCAACGTGCCAGCGGGGGCGAGCGGGGCCAAGCGTTCGGTCACGCCCAGATCGGTGACGAAGCGCTTCAGGTCCCGGTTATTCACCCCGATCAGGCGCGAATGCAGCCGGGCTGCACGCTCCATTTCAGCCTCGTCATGGACTTCGACCAGAACATCCATTCCGTGTTCGATCGCAGCGGCTTCGATGTCCGCCATGGCGCTGTCTTCCAGCGCGGCGACGATGATCAGGATTGCATCGGCGCCAATTGCCCGTGCCTCAGCAACTTGCCAGCTGTCGACCATGAAATCCTTGCGCAAAATGGGAAGACTGCAGGCTGCGCGCGCTTCAATCAGGTAATCCTCATGACCCTGAAAATAGGGCGTATCGGTCAGAACGGACAGGCAGGCAGCACCGCCATCCTCATAGGCAGCAGCGTGATCGGTCGGGCGAAAATCTTCGCGAATTAATCCCTTGGATGGTGAAGCTTTCTTGATTTCCGCAATCAGGCCGAACCCCGCGGCCGATTTCGCCGCCAATGCATCGCGAAACCCGCGCGGCGCGCCTTGACCGCGGGCGCGCGCTTCCAGACTGGCCAGAGATGTCACGGCCTTGCGGGCGGCCACTTCTTCGCGCTTGGTGGCGCAGATTTCCTCCAGCTTGTTCATCGGGCCATCTCGATCCAGCGTTCCAGCAGCAGTTTTGCACCGCCGCTGTCCAGCGATTCATCCGCCATTGCGGCGCCATCCTGCCAGTTATCCGCGGCACCAGCCACCATCAATGCCCCTGCGGCATTGAACAACACTGCATCGCGGTAAGGGCCGGGAGTGCCCTGTAGCAACGCCAGCAGCGCCTTGGCATTATGCGCTGCATCGCCGCCGCGAATAGCCTCTACCGGGGCGTGCTCCACGCCGACAACCGAGGCATCGACGCGCTGCATTTCAAAACTGTCGCCATGCACATCGGCCAGTTCATTGCCGCCTGCCAGACTGAGTTCATCCAGCCCTTCGTCGCCCGAAACGATTAGTGTGCGTTCCGTGCCAAGCCTGGCCTTGGCCGCCGCGTAAATCGGGACATAGGCCGGGCGGGCGATCCCGATCAACTGCCGCTTGACCCGGGCGGGGTTGGACAGCGGACCCATCAGGTTGAAAATCGTCCGGATACCGAGCTTCTGGCGGATAGGCTGGATCCGGCCCATCGCCGGGTGGTGGTTTTTCGCAAACAGGAAACAGATACCAATTTCGCCAAGGGTTTTTTCAGCGGTGCGCCCGGCGGCTTCCATGTCCAGCCCGAGTGCCTCCAGCGTGTCCGCCGCGCCCGATTTGGAGGATGCGGCGCGGTTGCCATGTTTGGCCACCGGTACACCTGCGGCGGCCACCACCAGGCTGACGGCGGTGGAAACATTCAAGGTATTATGCCCGTCACCGCCCGTGCCGCATACGTCGATCGCATTGTCCGGCGCGGCAATTGGGATCAGGCGCGCGCGCAGGGCCCGCGCTGCTCCGGCGATTTCTTCGGAGGTTTCACTGCGTTGGGACAATACCGCTAGGAACCGGGCGATTTCATCTTCACTGGTTTCTCCGTCCAGAATGGCGCTGAAAACTGCCTCTGCTTCGCCTTCGCTCAGGTGCTGGTCTGCGGCGGGGAGGGTTTTCATGCGATTGCCGTCGCTTCCAGCTCGCACTGCGCCATGAAATTGGCCAGCAATGCGTGCCCATGTTCGGTCGCGATGCTTTCGGGATGGAATTGCACTCCGTGGATCGGCAGGCTGGCATGGCGAAAGCCCATCACCGCAGTCCCGTCCAGTCCCGGGGTTTCGCTCGTGGCGTTTACTTCCAGCACAGCGGGAATATCCTCCACGATCAGCGAGTGATAGCGCGTCGCGATGAAAGGCGAAGGCAGGCCGGCGAAGACGCCGCTGCCATCGTGGGTCACAGGTGAAGTCTTGCCGTGCATCAATCCGCCGCGCACTACCTTGGCGCCGAAATGCTGGCCGATCGCCTGATGCCCCAGGCACACCCCCAGCAGGGGCATTTCCGCATCGGCACAGGCGGCCACCAGATCAAGGCTGATACCCGCTTCGTTCGGGGTGCAGGGGCCGGGAGAGATCAGAATGCCGTTTGCGCCGATGCCCACCGCCTCGGCAGCGGACAGCGCGTCATTGCGTTCCACCCGCACATCCGCGCCCAGTTCCATCAGATAATGGACCAAGTTGAAGGTGAAGCTGTCGTAATTGTCGATGACCAGGATCAAGATGTCAGTTCTTCCAGAAACGATGGGCAGGGGTCATGCGGATTTACCGGCAAAATAATCGCTCGCACGGATCAGGCCGTCGGCAATGCCCGGTTCGGTAAACACATGGCCGCCGTCGGGGATAATGCGCAAATCCGCATCCGGCCAGACCTTCTGCAATGCAAAGGCGGCGGACGGCGGCGTGCAGCAATCATGCCGGCCCTGGACGATGATCCCGGGGATGCCCGAAAGCCTGCCGGCATTGGCCAGCAATTGGCCTTCGTCCAACCAGCAATCATGACGGAAATAGTGGTTTTCGATCCGTGCAATGGCAACGGCGTGACTGTCTTCGGTGAATTCTTCCATCATTCCGGGATCAGGCAGCAGCGTTACAGTCAGGCCTTCCCAGGCGCTCCATGCCTTGGCGGCGGCGAGCTGTACTTGCGGAACGTCGCTGGTCAACCTGCGGTGATAGGCTTCGATCAGATCGCCGCGCTCATCCTCCGGAATATGGCCCGCAAATTCGGCCCAGCCTTCGGGGTAAAGTTCGCTGGCACCATAACGATAGAGCCAGTCGGCTTCGCGCTGGTGCGCCAGGAATATTCCGCGCAGCACCAACTCGCTGACGCGTTCGGGATGGGTTTGGGCATAGGACAGGGCCAGGGTAGAACCCCAACTGCCGCCAAATACTTGCCATGTTTCATGGCCGCACATTTCGCGCAGGCGCTCGATGTCCGCCACGATGTCCCATGTGGTGTTGTTATCTAGGCTGGCATAGGGCGTGGACCGCCCGCAACCGCGCTGATCGAACAGCAGGATATCGTATAGTTCCGGGTCGAATTGTCGGCGCTGGTCGGCGCTGCAGCCCGAACCCGGCCCGCCGTGCAGAAACACCACCGGCTTCGCGCCGCGCGTTCCGCAGCGTTCCCAGTAAAGCGTATGACCACCCCCGACTTCGAGCATCCCGGTTTCGAACGGTTCGATCGGCGGATAAAGTGTGCGTTCGTAAGTCACCTCAATCTCCCTTCGTTTCGACTACAATCATCGGGCCGATAGGTGCGCGATAATCCATTCGGCCGCTCGCCGGGTCCCACAATGCCGAGACACTGCCATCCAGATATAGCGCATTCGGAGTCTTGAGGACATCGCGATAGAACCGCGCCAGTTTGCCGAAGGACAGCGGGCTTTCCGAAATTACGAAATGCGCCCGGCCTTGCTTGTCCACGCCAACGCCGTTGCGAATTGCCCGGGAAGGGCCGTCCTGCGTGATTTCAGCATGCAATTTGCCGCCGATCACCAGCATCGGGCCCGATTGCGTGCCGAATTCCGGGCGGTCGCCGACTTGCGCGTAAAAATCATCCGCCGAGCGAATGCTCCATGCGCCACCGGTGCCGTAGAATACGCCGTTGGGTTTCAGGTGAAAATTTCCAGGGCCATCGGAACGGCTGAGTTCCTTGGCCCGGTCTGAATTTTCTACGTAATAGCCGATCGGCTTTCCTTCGCCGTCATACATCCCGCCATTGACTACAAAAGCCAACTGCGGCGCATCGGCAGCGCGGGCAGCGGCCAGATTGGCGAAGCTGCGATAGGGCGCGCCGTCCGTTGGCCCAAGATCCATCGACACTCGGTGCTTCGCCGGATCGGCGATGCAATGGGTCAGGGCGGCATCCTCGAACGTGACGCTGGTGCAGGCTGATGCTAGTTTCGGTTCTGCGACTTCGGCTTCGGGCGAGGGCGCTGCGATGACATCAGCTTTCCCGCTGCCGATCTCCGTCCGCATCACGGGCTGGCCCGCAGGCTCCTGGCCGCAGGCGGCGGCGGCAAGGAGCATCAATACGGCAAGATGCCTCACTGCCCGAACCCCGGCTGGCTGGCGATCCGCGCAGCTTCACGGGCGGCGGCAATCAAGGCCCCGGCCTTGGCTTCGCATTCGCGCTGTTCATACAGGGGATCGCTATCGGCCACGATGCCTGCACCGGCCTGCACATGCATGGTGCCATCCTTGACCACGGCGGTGCGTAGGACGATGCAGCTGTCGACCGAACCGTCAGGCGCGAAATAGCCGACGCCGCCAGCATAGGCGCCGCGGGTTTCCGGTTCCAGTTCCGCGATGATTTCACAGGCGCGGATTTTTGGCGCCCCGCTGACGGTGCCAGCCGGGAATCCGGCAAAGAGCGCGTCAAGCGCGTCATACGCGGGGTCGATCCGGCCCACGACATTGCTGACAATGTGCATCACGTGGCTATAGCGTTCGACGGTATAGCTGGCGGTGACTTCCACCGTGCCGCGCTGCGCAACCCGGCCGACATCGTTGCGGCCCAGGTCAAGCAGCATCAGATGTTCCGCACGTTCCTTCGGGTCGGCCAGCAGGCTGGCCTCCGCCGCGTCATCCTCCGCCGCATTCAGCCCGCGGGGGCGCGTTCCGGCGATTGGCCGGATGGTCACTTCGCCGCCGCGCACGCGAACCAGGATTTCCGGGCTCGATCCGACCACGGCAAAACCGGGCAGGTCGAGGAAATAGAGGAAAGGAGAAGGGTTTACCCGGCGCAGGGCGCGGTACAGTGCCAATGGTGGCAAAGGGAACGGGCAGGTAAACCGCTGCGCCAGCACCACCTGAAAGATGTCGCCCGCCTCGATATATTCCTTCGCCTGCTGCACCATCTGGCGATATTGGCCGTCCGGCATGACGGGTGACAGAGCCATGTCGGGCAAGTCTGTTATCGGCGCGGATAGCGGTGCCGCCAGCGACAGGCGGCGCAATACCTCGTCGATCCGTTCGCCTGCTGTCTCGACAGCCTGCCGAGGGGCGCCCTGATCCCCCCATAGCGGGGCAATGGCGAATAATTCCTCGCTCAATCCATCGAACACCAGGATCAGG
The DNA here is from genome assembly GCA_041741895.1 of Pontixanthobacter sp. Lineage (GTDB taxonomy): Bacteria > Pseudomonadota > Alphaproteobacteria > Sphingomonadales > Sphingomonadaceae > Allopontixanthobacter. Next base: position 13,710 of record JBGSJO010000025.1, on the reverse strand, counting down.
GTCGGGCGGACAAACAGCATATCCGGCAATGCGATCGGATTGTCCGGCGCGCGGGGCAGTTTTTCTACCAGAGCGATGGTTTCATAACCGAAATAACCCACCAGACAGGCCAGCGCCGGGGGCAGGGTGTCAGGCACGTCGATCCGGCATTCCGCGACCAGCGATCGCAAGGCATCGATCGTCGGTTGCCGGGCGGGTTCGTAACGATCCCGGTCCGTGCGCCATACCCGATTGATTTCCGCCGAATTACCGGACGCCCGGAAAACCAGATCGGGGTCGAGGCCCAACAGGCTGTAACGCCCGCGAACTTCGCCGCCTTCCACCGATTCCAGCAGGAAATCGCCCCGGCCCGGTTCGATCAGTTTGATCGCCGCGCCGACCGGGGTTTCGGTATCGGCAACCACCTTGCGCCAGACAAGCGCCGGCCGACCCTCCGCGAGGGCAGCCAGCGCATTACCGGCATTTTCAGGAAGATGTCCGGCAACTGCGGTCAACTCGGCTTCCTCAGGGATATTGGATTCAATTCTCGCCAACTAGCTGCTTGCGGACTGCTTCGATCGCTGCCGGATTGCGTTCCACACCCAGTTCTTCGCGCATTGCGACACGCAGCTGGTCTGCATATTCGCGGGCCAGGAGCTGGCCGAGCTCACGCTTTGTATTCTGGAACTCCGGATCATTCATGGCGATTGTGCCGGCTTCGATGTCCTTCAGATCGACCACAAACCAGCCGGCATCCTGCGGCGCTTCCAGCTTTTTCGAGGTGCCTTCCGCCATGCTGAACAGCAAGGCCAGCGGTGCGGGTATCTGACCGCCCTGCGCGGTCAATTCCTGGCGCGACAGCTTGATCGGATTGACTGGGGGAAAGGCTTTTTTCTCAGCCGCGATGGCCTGCGCCATAGACATGCCCCCAGAAATGCGCTTCAGCACCCGGTCGGCCGCGGCCCTGGCATCCTTCGAACCCTGCGCCAGACGCCAAGCCCGGACCACGCCCTCCCGGATTTCAGACAATGGCGCAGCGGCAGAAGGGGTAACCTTGCTGACTTCGAAGATGAGAAAAGACACCCCGCGCTCGACTTCGGCCAGCTGCGGTTCGCCTTCTTCCATCGCAAAGGCGGTTTTCAGGGCAAGGGCAAGGATCGGCGGGGCGCCTTCGGTTTGGCTGCCATAAACCTGGCCGGTGCCAAGCAGTGGCTGCGTGTTCGTGATCTCCAGATTGAGCTCCTTGGCGACATCGGCCAGTGCTTCTCCGCTTTCCAGCCGTTCTTCGACCGAGGCGGTCAGATCGGCCAGCGCGGCGCGGCGTTTCTGTTCACGCAGGGTCAGGGTAATCTCGGGCGTGGCCTGGGCCAGGCTTCGTGCGGCGACTTTCTCGACACCATCAACCCGAATGATATGCCAGCCAAGCCCGCTGCGGGCAGGGGTGGCAATGGCGTTCTGACCCGCGGTGAAGGCGGAACTGGCCACAGCCTCGGATGCCTGGGAGGCCATGACTTTGCGGCTGAGCGGCCCGAGGGTGGCAACTGCCAGCCCGGCTTCCCGGGCAGCGTCCTCCAGTGACCCGCCGCCCAGTACCCGGTCGCGTATCGCGGTGGCGGCCTGCTGGGTGGGAACGATCAACTGGCTGAAGCTGCGCGTTTCGCTCGCGGCGTATTGTGTGCGATTGCTCGCGTAGTTCGCTGCGATCTCCGCCGCTGTTGGCTCGGCAGCGGCGCCAATCGCGCTTTCATCGAAACTGGCGTAGCGAATCACCCGGCGTTCCGGGCGGATGTAATCGCCGCGGTTGGCGGTGTAATAATCCTGTAGCTGCTTGTCGGTCGGATTGGCGGTGGGCGCAAAGACAGCGCTGGGAATGAGAGCGATTGAACCTTCCCGACTTTCTCTCAGCAGGCTGGCGTAACGATTTACCAACCTGTCGGGCATGACACTGCCGAATGCAGCTGGCACCAGCACCTGCTTGGCCAACAGTCCGTCTGCAAGATCTGCCCTTACCAGCGAATCGGTCAGGCCGCGACTTGCCAGTAGCTGGCGGTAGGCCTGTTCATCGAAATTGCCGCCCGCACCGCGAAATGCCGGGATCGCGATAATCTCGCTATTGACCAGATTATCACCGGCTCTCAATCCGTATTTCTCTGCAAATCCGCCAATTGCATAACGGTCGATCATTTGGTCGAGGACCTGCGACAAACCGCCCTGCTGCAGAAAGGCGGGCATGGAAATAACCGGATTTTCCTGCCGTGCGGAATCCAGCGCGGATGTGGCCGATCGGCTCAGTTCATTGGCGTCGATCTTCTCATCGCCAACAACCGCGACCCGGTCGCCCCCCGCGACGCCGCCGAATGTCCCGCTGCTGGAAACATCCATTGCCGCAAAAGCGAAAGCAATCAGGGCGAGGAAGGCAAGTGCCACTACGATCCCGATTTTGGACGAAAGAAATTTACGGAAGACACTGATCATGGCGTTGGGCAAGTCCAAATATGACGGCAGGCGCAGCGCGCTGCCAGAAGCGGAAGGTGATTTGTCAGCCCGCCTTATCCGTCCTGCGGTGCTGCCGCAACAGGTTGGCAAGTGTTTTGACGTGGAAGCAACTTCGCACTAGGCGGACGCCGCTTCGACCCCATATGGGATCGGCCAAAGCAGATTACATTTCAGTTAGACTTCGAAAATCCCAAATCAGATTTCAGGAAATTCACATGGCCGAGCGGCCCTATATCGTCGGTAATTGGAAAATGAACGGCACGCGTTCGATATTGTCGGAAGCGCGCGCGATCGACCGTGCATCGCAGCGCCTGATGAAGGTAGAGGTTGCATTGGCCCCGCCATTCACGCTGATTCATGCAGTCCATAAGGAAGTACAGCAAATCGGTGTGGGCGCGCAGGATTGCCACCAAATGGAAGATGGCGCGTTTACGGGGGACGTTTCTGCCGCAATGGTTCTGGATGCTGGCGCCAAATTCGTTATTCTCGGCCACAGTGAACGCCGCCAGAACCACGACGAAACTGATGCATTGGTGAAAGCCAAGGCAGAGACCGCGCTTGGCGCCGGATTGCGGATCATTTTGTGCTGCGGCGAATCGGAAGAGTCGCGCGATGCGGGCAATGCCGAGAATTTCGTGACCAGCCAGCTCAAAGCGTCGTTGCCCGAAATCGCGGCCAATGCTGCGGAGGTCCTGACTATTGCCTATGAACCGGTCTGGGCGATTGGAACCGGACGCACGCCCACGGCGGAAGACATCGGTTCCATGCACCGGGCGATTCGCGCGCTGGCGGTCGATCTGTTCGGCGCAGAATCGGGCAGGGCGGTCCGCATTCTGTATGGTGGTTCGGTGAAACCGGACAATGCGCTGGAATTGCTGGCGGGGGACGAAGTGGGCGGGGCGCTGGTTGGCGGCGCCAGCCTGACCGCTGAAAGCTTCCTTGGGATCGTGTTGGCCGCAGCGGATTTGCCTGATTGATCCGACTTTCCGTGGCCGCAGCATGGACCTGACGGCTTGCCCTCGGGCGCGCAGGGCACTACATGCCTGTCCAAGCAATCTAGAGAAGCAGTTTTTATGTCCCTTTTCCTATTCCTCACCGTTGTTCAGGCGATTGTCGCCGCCGCACTGGTTGGCGTTATCCTGATGCAGCGTTCGGAAGGCGGCGGACTCGGCATTGGCGGCGGCGGCAGCCCCGGCGGGCTGATGAGCGCACGGGGCGCGGCCGATTTCCTGACGCGAGCGACCAAATGGCTCGCAGTCACCTTCGTAGTACTGTCCATCGTCATGGCCGCAGTGGCCGTGAAGACGGCGGGCGGTGACGGGATTACCTCGACCCTCGACCGGACAGTGACGACCCAGACCGATCCGCTGGCGAGTCAGGCGGGCGAAAATGCTGTTGAACCAGGTGCCGCACCGGCTGCACCTGCGCAGCCTGCTCCGGCTACTGACGACCCGCTCGCGGACGTCACCCAGTAAGCCAAAATCGCTCATAGTTGTGGATTGCGGCAATTGGCTGCCGCAATTCGCTTGCCCCGACTCCATTTGGAACCTTAAGGCCCAAATCCCATGGCGCGGTTCATTTTTATTACCGGCGGCGTGGTTTCCTCGCTCGGCAAAGGTCTGATGGCAGCAAGTCTTGCGGCTTTGCTGCAAGCACGCGGTTACAAGGTCCGTATTCGCAAATTCGACCCCTACCTGAACGTCGATCCGGGCACGATGAGCCCGTATCAGCACGGCGAGGTCTATGTGACCGATGACGGGGCCGAGACCGATCTCGATCTTGGTCATTATGAACGCTTTACCGGCGTGTCGGCGCGGCAATCGGACAATGTCACCAGCGGGTGGATTTACCAGAAGATCATCGCGCGCGAACGCCGCGGCGATTATCTGGGCGCAACTGTGCAGGTGATCCCGCATGTGACCGATGCGATCAAGGAATTCGCCCTTGCGGAAACCGACGATCTCGATTTCGTATTGTGCGAAATCGGCGGCACGGTGGGCGACATCGAATCGCTGCCTTTCATGGAGGCAATCCGGCAGATGCGGAACGAGCTGGAACCACTCCAGACGCTCAGTGTGCATGTGACGCTGGTTCCCTATATTGCCGCTGCGGGCGAACTGAAGACCAAGCCGACGCAGCATTCGGTGCGCGAATTGGCCGGGCTCGGGATTAAACCGGACGTGCTGCTGTGCCGCAGCGAACATTTCATTCCGCAGAGCGACCGCAACAAGATCGCCCAATTCTGCAACGTCCGGCCCGAAGCGGTGATCCCCGCGCTGGATGCGCCCTCGATCTACTCTGTGCCGCTGCAATATCACGGCGAAGGGCTCGATACCCAGGTCCTGCGCGGTTTCGGCATTACCGACGCCCCAGAACCCGATCTGTCGCGCTGGCATGATGTGACCGATCGTTATTTTCATCCCGAAGGCGAAGTGACCATTGGCGTGGTCGGCAAGTATGTCGGTTTGCAGGACGCCTATAAATCGCTCAACGAAGCGCTGGTCCACGGCGGCTTGGCCAATCGGGTGAAAGTCAACATCCGCTGGATTGATGCGGAAATTTTTGAGCAGGACGATAACGATATTACCACCCAGCTTGAACCGCTGCACGCAATATTGGTGCCTGGCGGATTTGGCGAACGCGGCAGCGAAGGCAAGATCGCCAGTGTCCGCTTTGCCCGCGGACACAAGGTGCCGTTCTTCGGAATTTGCCTTGGTATGCAGATGGCCTGCATTGAAGGTGCGCGGGCTGCCGGGCACAGCGGGGCATCGTCCACCGAATTCGGCCCGACCGATGAACCGGTTGTGGGCATCATCACCGAATGGATGAGCAAGGAAGGCCTGCAGCAACGCGAAGCGGGCGGTGATCTGGGCGGCACCATGCGGCTCGGCGCCTATCCTGCGAAACTGTCCGCCAACAGCCATGTTAGCACGATTTACGGCGGCGCGACCGAAATTTCCGAACGCCATCGGCATCGCTACGAAGTCAATGCCGCCTACCGCGATGCGTTGGAATCCGATGGGCTGGTCTTCTCCGGCATGTCGCCCGACGGCTTGCTGCCGGAAATTGTCGAACGTCCCGATCATCCATGGTTCGTAGGTGTCCAGTTCCATCCGGAATTGAAGTCCCGTCCGTTCGATCCGCACCCCCTGTTCAGCGGCTTCATTGCGGCGGCATTGCGGCAATCGCGCCTGGTCTGATGATCCCAGCCAGTCCCGATGGGGAGCCTTCGGGCTTCGGCTATGCCGGACGGTAATTTTCGTTCCCGATAGCGGGCAGTTAATTTCAAGCATTTCAGATGTTAACTACGAATATTTCTGTTCTTTCTTTTTTCAGATTTTTGTTGCATTAGTCGAAAATTAAGCAGCTTTCCTGGAGGGGAAAACGGCTGAATTGTTCGCATGGGAATTATTTCAGCTTGTCCCGGGCTTCATCGTCTTCTGCGACCCGGACGATAAAACCCGGACATGGCGGTACTTCGGTGCCGCGGGGGCGAGTTTTACGATTCGCCCCCATTTGATTTGCCAGTTTCCTTGCCGATAATTCGGTACTGCCGATACAGAAACGGCCCGCCCTTTTCAGGGCGAGCCGCATTGATCGATTGCGAGGCCAAAATCAGGCGGCGTTGGCGCCTTCTTGTTCGATTTTGTCTTGCTGCTCCTTATCGGTTTTCACGATTTCGAGACTGGTCTGGCCATTCACGGAAATTTTCTTGGGTTTCATCGCCTCAGGCACTTCGCGCACTAGATCGATGTTGAGCAGCCCGTCTTCCAGCCGGGCATTTTCCACGCGGACAAAATCGGCTAGTTCGAACCGGCGTTCGAACCCACGGTTGGCGATGCCGAGATGCAGCATTTCGCCGGCAATTTCGCTTTCGTCGCGCTTCTTGCCTTGCACAACCAACAGGTTCTGCTGGGCGGTTATGTCGATATCGGCGGGCTTGAACCCGGCTACCGCGAGCGTAATACGATAATTGTCTTCGCCCTGTTTCTGGATATTGAAAGGCGGATAATTGTCTCCGCCGCCGGTATTTCTGGCCTGGCTTTCGAGCAGGTCGAACAGGCGGTCGAAACCGACAGTTGAACGGCGGTAAGGGGTAAAATCAAAACGTGACATCGTTACAAATCCTCCATTGAGCAATTTGACTGGACTTCAATTTACATAGACAAGGCCCGCATGATGCGGCGCCATGTCGGCGAGCCCTCATACCCATTGCGGCGCATGAGGCTGACACTTAAATAGGAATTGACCTGTGCCATGCAAGATTTTCAGGCATGGGAAATTTATGCTTACCCAAAAGGATCGCTGATGACCGCCCAGACAATCGATATTTTCACCAAATTCGGCTGCGGATATTGCTACCGTGCCAAGCAGTTGCTCGACCGCAAGGGAGCGAAATATAACGAATATGATGTCACTTTGGGAGGCGCGAAAAAGCGCGAAATGCTCGAGCGCGCGCCCCATGCGCGCACGGTGCCGCAAATCTTCATCGGCGATGTCCATGTCGGTGGGTCGGACGAACTGGCGGCGCTGGATCGCAGCGGCCGGCTCGATGAAATGCTGACCGGATAGGGCTGGCCAATGCCGCGTATCGCCATTTTGCAAATGACCGCCGGGATTGATCCGGCAGAAAATGCTGCAGCTATTGTTGCGGCGGTATCTGCAGCAAAGGCGGGCGGGGCGCAGATGTTGTTTACACCGGAAATGTCCGGTCTGCTCGACCGGGACCGCAATCGGGCCGCGCTCCATATTGTCCCCGAAGATGAAAATCAGGTGCTGGCTGCGGTCTGCGATGCGGCGCGCGAACAGCAATTATGGGTCTCGCTCGGATCGCTCGCCGTGGCGGGCGATGGCGGCACTTGGGTCAACCGGTCGCTGCTGATAGACGATCACGGCGAGGTGGCGGCCCGCTATGACAAGATGCACATGTTCGACGTGAATCTGGCGAGCGGAGAAAGCTGGCGCGAATCGAGTGCCTACAAGGCTGGCGATGCAGTGGTGACAGCTGAAACACCCATAGGCCGACTGGGTCTGACGATTTGTTACGATCTACGATTTCCGGCATTGTTCGATGCGCTGGGCCGGGCAGGCTGCGATCTGATCGGGGTCCCGGCTGCATTTACCGTCCCGACCGGCCAGGCGCATTGGCACGTGATGCAGCGCGCCCGCGCAATCGAAGCGAGCGCTTTCGTGATCGCCGCTGCGCAGGTGGGGGAACATGCGGATGGGCGCAGCACCTATGGCCACAGCCTGGTGGTGGACCCCTGGGGCGAGGTGCTGCTGGACATGGGCGGCGAGGCCGGGCTTGGCTTTGCCGATATGGACCTTGGCCGGATTGCCGAGGTCCGCCGCCAACTGCCGAGCCTTGCCAATCGCCGAGATATGCCTAAATCGCCTGAACAATGATTGTTTTCGATCTTTCCTGCGATAGCGGCCACCGGTTCGAAGGCTGGTTCGCGTCCTCTAGTGATTTCACCACCCAGCGCGAGCGCGGCCTGCTGACTTGCCCGGAATGCGGGTCGGAAGAAGTCATCAAGGCGCCGATGGCCCCGGCTGTTCCGGCCAAGGGTAATCGCCGGGTAAACCTGCCGGTGCCGCAGGATGCCGCAAAGCCGGTTTCCAATGCCGCGATGGCGCCTGAGGTCGTGAAAGCGATGAAAGCGCTTGCCGAAGCGCAGGTAAAAGCGCTTGAAAACAGCATCTGGGTCGGTAATAAATTCGCCGAAAAATCGCGCGCAATGCATTACGGCGAGGTGGGTACAGCGATAATCCACGGTCAGGCGACCTTGAAAGAAGCGAAGGACCTGGCGGACGAGGGTATTGCCATCGCTCCGCTACCATTCCCGGTTGCCCCGCCCAAAGATCTGAACTGATTGCCAGCAGGCCACGACCGTTCTAAACGACGCTGCGAATGCGCCCGTAGCTCAGCCGGATAGAGCACCAGATTCCTAATCTGGGGGCCACAGGTTCAAATCCTGTCGGGCGCACCATTATTCCCTGCCAGGACTATTCGTTGGCTGAATGCAGCCAGTCTGCATGACGAGGAGCCTTTTTCGTCTGGCTCCATTCTTCCAGCATCGGCATCGCCACGCGCTTCAGTTCGGCATATTGCTCGGCGGTGCCGATATCGGCCGCCAGTTCGATGCGGTGGCCGTTGGGATCGAAGAAATAGATCGATTTGAAGATACCGTGATGCGTGGGGCCGAGTACGTCGACGCCCTGGCTTTCGATATGCTGTTTGGCGGCGAGCAATTCTTCTTCTGACCCGACTTTGAAGGCGAGGTGCTGGACCCACACCGGAGTGTTTCTGTCGCGGCCCATCTCCGGCTGTCCCGGCAGTTCGAAAAACGCCAGCACATTGCCGTTACCCGCGTCGAGGAAGACATGCATATAGGGATCGTGTTCGCCGGTGGAGGGCACCGTGTCTTCGGAGAAGGCGGAGGTGTATTCCATCCCCAGCACGCGGTCATACCATTCGACCGTTTCTTTCGCATCCTTGCAGCGATAGGCAGCATGGTGGACGCCGCCGAGTTTGATCGGATGGGTGGTCATTGTGCGGTTTCCTTTTCGTCAATTTTCAGCGCGCCGCGCTTCAGCTGGTCCGCCTCGATCGATTTGAACAGCGCGGTGAAATTGCCTTCGCCGAACCCTTCATCCTTCTTGCGCTGGATGAATTCGAAGAACACCGGGCCGATGGTGGTCTGGCCGAAGATCTGCAGCAACAGGCGCGGATCGTTGTTCTCGGTCGATCCGTCCAGCAGGATGCCGCGTTTGCGCAATTCCTCCACCGGCTCGCCGTGGCCCGGCAGGCGGCCTTCCAGCATTTCGTAATAGGTAGCTGGCGGTGCGCTGGCAAAGGGAGTGCCGAATGCTTTCAGCTTGTCCCACGATGCATAAAGGTCGTCGCTCGAAAGGGCGATATGCTGGATGCCTTCGCCGTTATATTCGCGCAGATATTCTTCGATCTGGCCGCCGCCGCCTGCGCCTTCTTCATTCAACGGAATGCGGATCTTGCCATCCGGCGCGGTCATCGCTTTCGATGTCAGGCCGGTATATTCGCCCTTGATGTCGAAATAGCGGATCTCGCGAAAATTGAAGATGCGTTCGTAAAACGCCGCCCAATGCGCCATCCGGCCGCCATAGACATTGTGCGTCAGGTGATCGATCACCTTCATGCCTGCGCCAACTGGCCATTTTTCAGCCCCGTCTTCATAGATGAAATCTATGTCGTATATCGACAGGCCTTCGTGGTGTTCATCGGCATAGCGGTCGATCAGATAGATCAGCGAATGGCCGATCCCGCGGATGGCCGGGATGCGCAGTTCCATCGGCCCGGTCTGCGTTTCTGCCGGTTCGGCGCCGCGCTCCAGTGCCGCTTCATAGGCCAGTTTCGCGTCGCGCACGCGGAATCCCATACCGCAGGCAGAGGGGCCATGCTCGGCGGCGAAATAGGCTGCGGGGCTCTTCGGTTCATAATTGGCGATCAGATTGATCCCGCCCTGACGCCACAATTGGACGTCCTTGGACCGGTGGCGCGCGACCATGGAGAAGCCCATTGCTTCGAATACGGGCTCCAGATGGCCTTTCTGCGGCGCGCTGAATTCCACAAATTCAAAGCCGTCGAGGCCGATGGGATTTTCGAACAGGTCAGCCATGTAATCATCCTAAACAAGTTACAGTAGAAACTATATATGCCATCACAGTGCAGCATGTCAAAGCGCCATCCCGCCGGGTTCAGCACCGATAGGTACATTTACCGCTTGAACCGGCGAACGTAATATGATTCTAGGAACGGGATGATGCAACAAGACCACAAGATCAGCCTTCCGCGGGAAAAGTGGGCGCAAGGGTTGGCCCTTGCGTTGCTGTTGCTGATCGGGGGCATGGCTATTGCGGGCCCCAGCGGGCTGCTGGCGTGGAGCGAAAATCTGCAACTGCTGGAACAGCGCCAGGCGCATATCGACAAGCTGCAGAAAGAGCGTGGGGCGCTGGCCAACCAGGTTTCACTGCTGAACCCCGAAAACGCCGATCCTGATATAGTGGGTGAACGGCTGCGGCGCGATCTGAACGTGGTGCACGAGGATGAAGTCGTCCTGATCCTGGATCAGGAATAACCCCTTTCCATCTGTTGATTGCCATTATGCCGACCAATCCGGGAGGTGCAGTGCCCTTACGGATTTCGTATGCATAGGCGTTGCGCGCGACGCATCGTTGCGCCATAGCTTATTGCTTATTCAAGCGTTGCAGGCACGCCGCCCGACACCGCAAGAACATATCAGTTTGAGGATCCCAGCATTGGCCAAACCTGCCCAGAAAGCCGCATCCAAGCCCGCCCCGAAGACTGCGGCCAAAGCGACTGCAAAGCCAGCTGCCAAACCGGCCGCGGGCGGCAAGGCAGTTGAAAGTGACGCGGATTTTGCACTGCGCAGCCTCCAGATGGCGCATGAGGAAAACAAGCGGTTCGATGCAAGCGACGAACAATTGCTGCATTTCTACGAACAGATGCTGCTGATCCGCCGGTTCGAGGAAAAGGCGGGTCAGCTCTACGGCCTCGGCCTGATCGGGGGTTTCTGCCATCTGTATATCGGCCAGGAAGCGGTTGCCGTCGGCCTTCAATCCGCCCTTTCTGAGGGGCTGGACAGCGTCATCACTGGGTACCGCGATCACGGCCATATGCTTGCCTACGGTATCGATCCGAATGTTATCATGGCCGAATTGACCGGGCGCCAGGCCGGTATTTCGAAGGGCAAGGGCGGGTCGATGCACATGTTCTCGACCGAGCATAAATTCTACGGCGGACACGGCATTGTTGGCGCACAGGTTTCGCTGGGCGGCGGACTGGCGCTGGCGCATAAATACCGCGAGGATGGCGGGCTGTGCCTCGCCTATTTCGGCGACGGCGCGGCGAACCAGGGCCAGGTTTATGAAACCTTCAACATGGCCGCGCTGTGGAACCTGCCGATCGTATTTGTGATCGAGAATAATGGTTATGCAATGGGCACCGCGGTCAAGCGCAGCTCTGCCGAAACGGAATTCTATCGCCGCGGCACCGCTTTCCGCATTCCCGGCATGGATGTGAACGGGATGGATGTGCTGGAAGTGCGCGCCGCCGCCGAAATCGCCTTCGCCCATGTGCGCGAAGGCAAGGGGCCGGTGCTGATGGAGCTCAACACCTATCGCTATCGCGGGCATTCCATGTCCGATCCGGCCAAATACCGCACCCGAGAAGAAGTGCAGGACCAGCGCGAGCACAACGATCCAATCGAACGGATCAAGAAGGAACTGGCCGAACGAGGCAAGACAGAAGAGGAAATCAAGGCAATCGACAAGGCCATTCGCGCCCGCGTGGCGCAAGCCGCCGATTTTTCCGAAAACTCACCTGAACCAGATCCATCCGAACTGTTTACTGACGTGCTGGTGGAGTCCTACTGATGGCTGTCGAACTGAAGATGCCCGCGCTTTCGCCCACGATGGAGGAAGGCACACTGGCCAAATGGCTGGTCAAGGAAGGCGATCACGTAGGCCCCGGCGATATTCTGGCGGAGATCGAAACCGACAAGGCGACGATGGAATTCGAAGCCATCGATGAAGGCACTGTCGGCAAGATACTGATACCCGAAGGCACCGAGAATGTGGCTGTCGGCACGGTGATCGCCATGCTTTCAGGCGATGATGACGATGATGCGGAGCCTGCTGCGCCCCCCCCGCCGCCCGCACCCGCCGCAGATGGCAAGGGCAAGGATGCTGGACAGGATTTAGGCGAGGCGGAAATCACCAGGCCGGTCACGGCGAAGCCGAAAAAAGACCCGGCAATTCCAGCTGGCACCAACATGGCGACAGTCACGGTGCGCGACGCGCTGCGTGACGCGATGGCCGAAGAAATGCGCCGTGATGACCGCGTGTTCGTGATGGGTGAAGAAGTCGCCGAATATCAGGGCGCCTACAAGGTAACGCAGGGCCTGCTGGCGGAATTCGGGCCCAAGCGCGTTATCGACACGCCGATTACCGAATACGGTTTTGCCGGGATCGGCACCGGCGCGGCGATGGGTGGGCTACGTCCGATTGTCGAATTCATGACCTTTAATTTCGCGATGCAGGCGATCGACCACATCATCAATTCTGCTGCGAAGACCAATTACATGTCCGGCGGTCAGATGCGATGCCCGATCGTATTCCGCGGCCCGAATGGCGCGGCCAGCCGCGTCGGCGCGCAGCACAGCCAGAATTATGGCCCGTGGTACGCCAGCGTGCCCGGCCTGATCGTTATTGCACCCTATGATTCCTCGGACGCAAAGGGCCTGTTGAAGGCCGCGATCCGCTGTGAAGACCCGGTCGTGTTCCTCGAAAACGAGCTGGTCTATGGCCGCAGTTTCGAGCTGCCCGAACTGGACGATCACGTATTGCCGATCGGCAAGGCGCGGATCATGCGCGAAGGACACGATGTGACCATCGTGTCCTATTCCATCGGTGTCGGCATGGCGTTGGAAGCGGCAGAGAAACTGGCTGAAGAAGGCATCGAGGCCGAAGTGATCGATTTGCGCACCCTTCGCCCGCTGGACAAACAGGCAGTGCTGGACAGCTTGGCCAAGACCAACCGTGTCATCGTGGCGGAAGAAGGGTGGCCGACTTGCTCGATAGCTTCGGAAATCATTTCCATCTGCATGGAAGACGGATTCGACCATCTCGACGCGCCCGTTCTGCGGGTTTGCAACGTCGATGTGCCGCTACCCTATGCCGCCAATCTGGAAAAGATTGCCCTGCTTAACAGCGGTGCGATTGTCGAAGCCGTGAAGAAGGTTACTTATCGCTGAGGGAGGTCCAACAATTCGCCCCGCTCGATCTCTGGTCTCACAGCCGGAATTGCTGAATTTCAGTGTCCCACGCGGGGAGAAAACCCCCCGACTTCAGTCGGGTACTGGCTTCAGCCTTCGACTCGCCAGATAGCCTGTATCCTCGGAAAAGTGAGACCGCCCATGGGGCGTGAAGTCTCACTTTTCCGAGGATACAGGCTATGGGATATTCGACCGGCAGTCACACGATTTTTCATCATCGCTATCATCTCGTCTGGGCACTGAAGTATCGTTACAAGGTTCTGTCAGCGACTTCGTGCGCCGTGCCAAAGGGCGCTCATCACGCAAGATCCAGCAGGAGTTCGAGCACATCCGCAAACGCTACTGGGGACAGCGCTTCTGGGCGAGAGGCTACTTCTCGACCACATCCGGCAACATCACCGAC
>JBGSJO010000024.1:0-23525 GCA_041741895.1 Pontixanthobacter sp. | reverse complement strand
TTGGCGCTGAGCCCGCCGGACCGCACAGGCATCGGCGACCTTGACGATTTCCGGATCGCCGCGCAGCACCGCGTTGGTGGGCAGGCCGAGCACGTAATCGACGCCGTGCTCCTCGCAGCAGGCCATGACCTCGGGGCGGCCATAGTGGCCGTCGCCCCGGATGGTGATGTGGGTATCAGGCCAATGATGGTGGATATGGCGGATCAGGCGCCGGATGTGGCCTGCCGCCTCCATGCCCGAAGGCGTCTTCCCGGTGCGCGAGCCCCATGGCCGCCGGCCTGCCGGGGAGGTAAGGAAGCTTTAAAAAGCAGGCCTTTAATCTTGGTTATAGAGGGCATATGATGGGGTAGTTATTTGGCGTGACCAAGCAGAACGTCTAACATATTGGAAAATATGGTAGGCGCGGCAAGGATTGAGCTTGCGACCCCACCCGTGTGAAGGATGGCTTCCGAAAAGTCCGATCCGAATGTCTTGTGTTCTTGCCTCAGGGCGGCAAGGCCGACATAGGCACGGGAGGTCATGTAAAACCAAATATGGCCTGATGACAATTTGATCGCTGAAACCGTGATTGCTGGGTGATTGCTAGATCACAGCCAATCCATCAAGTGCCATCTTAAGTCATTGAAAGAATGGTGGACGCACTTGGGCTCGAACCAAGGACCCGCTGATTAAGAGTCAGCTGCTCTACCAACTGAGCTATGCGTCCGATTGCCGTAAAAAACGGTATCTGCGAATCGTCAGGCGGTCCGCAGAGGCGCTGCATATAGCGGGTCTTTCCCCCAAGAAAAGGGCTAAGGCACCGAGCATGGCGGTTTAATCGATAATTCCCGAACGCGGGCTTTCCCGATTCCACCGATTGACCATCATCAGGGTGCCGATGCAGATCATGTTGGTCATCATCGAGGAACCACCGTGGCTCATGAAAGGCAGCGGAATGCCGACCACCGGCGCGAGGCCCATGACCATCATCAAATTGATCGCCACGTAGAAGAAAATCGTTGCCACCATCCCCGCCGCGAGCAATTTTGAAAACCGGTCGTTTGACCGGCGCGCCACTTCCAGGCCCCAACGCAGGATAATCCCGAAAATCACAATGACCATCAGTCCGCCCAGCATCCCCCATTCTTCGGCCATGGTGGCAAACACGAAATCGGTGTGCGGTTCGGGCAAATAATTCAGATGGCTCTGCGATCCTTCATTGAAGCCTTTGCCGGAAAACCCGCCTGAACCGATGGCGATTTTCGACTGCATAATGTGATAACCCGCGCCCAAGGGATCGCTTTCGGGATCGAGGAAGGTAGTCACGCGCCGCTGCTGATATTCTTCCAGACCGAAGAAGAAAGCGATCGGGGCAAGCACAGTCGCAGCTGCGCCTGCGCCAAGGAACCAGCGCATCGGCAATCCGGCCAGGAACATGACTACCACTCCGCCAAATCCAATCGCCAGTGCCGTACCAAGATCGGGCTGCATCAGTACCAGCGCCATTGGGACCAGAATCAGGCCGACAGGAGGGATCAGTGTGCGCCAATTGTTGGTCATCCCGGCAGGCAGGGTTGCATAGAACCGGGCCAGCACTAGTACGATAACCGGTTTCATCAACTCAGAAGGCTGAAGCACAATCGGACCCAGACTGAGCCAGCGCTGGCTACCCCCACCAATCGCGCCAATCGCTTCCACAGCAAACAGCAGAAGCAGCACTGCGGCATAGGCCGGATAGGTCATCAAGCGGACGAAATCCCGGCTGAACGTGACCATCACGGACGCTATGGCAAGAAATACGGCAAAACGGATCAGATGAGACGCTGCAAACGGCTGCATACTGCCGCCTGCTGCCGAATAGAGCACAGCTGCGCCGAAGATGACCAGCAGGAAAAGCGGGATCAGCATTTGCCATGGTTGCCGCGCGATTGGCGCAGGAATGATCGAGTTCATTCCTGCGGACCCTGCGGCACCGATTCCGTGATTTCGGACCGGTTGACCGCGGCATCGGTCGCTTCCGCCAATGGCTGCAATGCCGCGGCCCGAGCTTCGGCATCGACCTGACTGAAAATATCTTCGTCACGGCGGGGCACCGGTTCAACGGCCTCCCCAGCCTGCGAGGCATAGGCAGCATATTTCTTGGCCAGCCGCTCCTGCGCGGTGCCGCCCCATTGTTTTTCCAGCGAATAAAGCTGGTCGAGTCCCTTCTGCGGATCAAACAGGAACGTCATGACATCACGTGCGATGGGATAGGCGGAACCGGACCCACCACCATGTTCGATCACGACTGCACCGGCATAGCGCGGGTTATCAAACGGGGCGAAAAAGATGAACAGGCCGTGGTCCCGGTATTTCCAGGGGCCTGATCTACCGTCCGATTTTGCAAGCGAGACAACCTGGGCCGTCCCGGTTTTTCCCGCCATCAGAATATCGTCGAACGGCAAACGGGCACGTCCGGCAGTGCCGGGCCCGTTGACCACGTCGCTCATAGCCTTGCGGATCATCGTTTCGTATTCATTGGAAATCCCCATGGCGGGGAATGAAGGTATCTTGCTGTCCAGAATGAGGCGGGGCGTGACCTGCCGGGCTGTGGCCAGACGGGTGGCCATTACCGCCAGCTGTAGCGGGTTGGCCAGCATATAGCCTTGCCCGATTGTGGCATTTACCGTGTCAAACGCGGCCCACGGCGTGCCGTATTTCTTCAGTTTCCAAGCGGGATTGGGGACTGTGCCATAAAATTGGCTGGCAACGGGCAGCGCGAATTCCTGGCCCATGCCGTAACGCCGGGCCATCGCGGAAATCGGGTCCATTCCGATCCGCTGGGCGAAGTGATAGAAATATACGTCGCAGCTCTGGTATATCGCCGTCGCCATATCCACCCGGCCGTGTCCGCCACGTTTCCAGCAGCGAAACACGCGGTTGCCGACACGAAGCCCGCCGCTGCAATTGACTGTTTCCCCAGGGTCCAGGCCCGCTTTGAGGAAGGCGGTGCTGACCATCGGTTTCACGGTCGATCCGGGCGGGTAAAGGCCTTTCAGCACCTTGTTGCGCAGCGGCACACGCTCGTCATCATTGAGCATGGCATATTCTACCCGGCCAATCCCATCGGAAAAGCTGTTGGGATCAAAACTGGGCATGGACGCCATGCACAGCAGGTCACCCGTCTTGCAATCCATAACCACGACAGAACCAGATTCCAGGCCCAGCCGCCGCGCCGCATAATCCTGCAGCGGACCATCGATTGTCAGCTTGATCGGCTTGCCCTGTACATCCTCCCGCGTGTCCAGATCGCGGATGATGCGGCCCGATGCGGTCACTTCCACCCGCCGCGCGCCCGGCACACCGCGCAATTGCTGTTCGAACTGCTTTTCGAGCCCGTCCTTGCCGATCTTGTACCCCGGGGTAATCAGCAACGGATTGCGGTCCAGCTCATATTCCTCTGCCGAGGCCGGGCCAACATAGCCGATCAGATGGCCGACCGCCGGACCGGTCGGATAAAAGCGAGAAAATCCGCGCTGCGGTACCACGCCGGGCAATTCGGGCAAACGCACGCTGATCGACGCGAATTGCGCAAAGTTCAATCCGCTGGAAACTTCTACTGGCTGGAACCCGCGGGCTTGCTTGATCTTGTCCTTGAGATCCTGCACCGCAGTCTGATCCAGAGACAGTAATTCGCCCAGAATGTTGATTGTTTTGTCAGGCGCGACAATCCGGTCCGGAATCAAATCGACCCGGAAATCCGCACGGTTGGAGGCGAGGGGTGCGCCGTTCCGGTCCAGCACCCACCCGCGCCGCGGCGGGATGAGCGACAGATTTACCCGGTTGCTTTCCGATTCCGTCGCGTATTTCTCGTTTTCCGCAATGGCAATGTAACCCATGCGTACTGCGAGCAGCATACCGACACCGCCGCCCATTGCGCCGACAACAAAACTTCGCCGGTCGTAAGCATTCTTGAGCGTGGCGGAACTGACGATCGGCCCGAGGCGCTTGCGGCCCATCGTCAAATCGCCCGAAAACGGGTCAGGCGCAGTCTGTCAAGTCTGGCAATCATGCGGGAGATAATGGGGAACAGCAGCAAAGACAGCAAGAGCTGTGGTAACAGACCCGTCAGCATCGGGAAGGATCCGTGGGCACCCGACAGGAAGGTTGCGACCAATAGATAGGCGCTGAGGATCAATCCGGCAGTGAGCCAGTCCTGGATGAAACCATGCCAGGGCAGGCGTGCCTCCAGCGCCTCTATCGCCAGCAACACCATCGACCACAGAAGGATTGCACTGCCGAAGGGAAAACCGCTGAATAGGTCGTCCCACATACCCAGCGGGAACCCGGCCCACACCGGGATGATTCCAGGCCTGACCAACCGCCACGCGAGCAGGATCATCAAGCCCGCAGGAGGGACCAGCGGCACTGCGCTGGCAATGAACAGGAACGGCAAAACCGAACCCAGCAATATGCTCACAACAGGTATGCCATAGGCGAGCATATCGGAATGGCGCCGGTTGATCCGGCTGCCGAATTCGTCCCGCCTTACAGTGCCGCGGTATCCGGTTCTCATTCGCTCGGCTCTTGGTCGATCGGAGCGGCGGCACCGCGGATCGCATCGGGCTGCCAGATTGGATCGACCGACACGAAATCTGTCGCGGCCGGATCGCTGATTATGCGCGCCAACGCGCCGTCATTGGTTAGCTGCGAAACCACCGCAACCGCGATCCCGGGCCGATAATAGCCGCCCAATCCGCTGGTCACGAAGACATCGCCGACTTTCAACGGATTTATTCCCAGATTGATCAGGCGAATTCGCAGCAACCCGTCACCTCGCCCTTCGGCCAGCGCCACGACATTATCCTGTGCACGGCGGACCGGCAGCACGCTCTGGCTATCGGTCAGCAGCAGGATGCGCGAGGAATTGCGCCCAGTTTCGAGGACACGGCCGACTACGCCGCGCGGGCCGCGAACGGGCATACCCGGGGTGACGCCCCGCGAAGTTCCGGCCCCCAGATAGGCGAACCGGCGGGTGCTGGCGGCAGTCGAGCCAATGATGCGGGAAACCACCACCGGTTCCACATCGGCGTCCCTCAGGTCGAGCAGGGCCTTGAGCCGCTTGTTTTCCTGTGCGACAGCCTCGGCTTCGGCCAGACGGATGCGCGCCAGTTCCACTTCGCGCTTTAACTGTGCGTTCTGGCTGCCTGCACGGTAATAGCCGGCGATACTTTCGATCAGGCCCTGGCCGTCCACACGAACTTCTGCGGAAACCCTGCCAACTGGAGCGACAGCATCGGCCGCCACCATGCGGGGTCCATTGAAATTGGCCGGACGCCAAAGCGACAGGCCAAGCAGGACCGCGCCTATCAGCGCGCCGATACCAGCCACAACATAGCCGGTGAAAATTCCGTATTGCGCCCTACGCGAAAAGCCGGGGCGCCGTTTGGAAGGCGGCGCCATGATTGTCCCTTCCTCAGGCGGTCATCAACACGCCGCGATAGATGGGATCTTCCATGGCCCGGCCCGTGCCGATTGCCACGCAAGAAAGCGGATCTTCCGCGATGCTGACCGGCAGGCCGGTTTCCTCGCGCAAATGTTTGTCGAGACCGCTGATCAGAGCGCCGCCGCCGGTCAGGACGATACCTTGATCGACAATATCGGCGGCCAGTTCCGGAGCGGTATTTTCCAGCGCGATACGGACACCTTCCACGATGGCGCCGATGGGTTCGGCCAAGGCTTCGGCCAGATGGCCCTGATTGATCGTGATTTCTTTCGGTACGCCGTTGACCAGATCGCGGCCCTTAAGGGTGATTGTCAGGCCGATACCGTCTTCCGGCGGAACGGCGATACCGTATTCCTTCTTGATCCGTTCAGCGGTGGATTCGCCGATCAGCAAATTGTGGTGACGGCGCACATAGGACACGATGGCTTCGTCCATCTTGTCCCCGCCCGTACGGACGGAGGTGGTGTAGGCCAGGCCGCGCAGTGACAGCACAGCGACTTCGGTGGTGCCGCCGCCAATATCGACGACCATCGAACCGACCGGTTCGGTTACCGGCATATCCGCGCCGATCGCGGCCGCCATCGGTTCCAGGATCAGATACACCTGGCTGGCACCGGCATTGCTGGCCGCATCGCGGATCGCGCGGCGTTCGACGGAGGTTGATCCGGAGGGGACGCAGATCACGATTTCGGGATAGCTGAACATGCTTTTCTTGCCGTGAACCTTGCGGATGAAATGTTCGATCATCTTTTCGGCAATTTCGATATCCGCGATCACCCCGTCACGCAGCGGGCGGATCGCCTCGATACTGTCGGGGGTCTTGCCCATCATCATCTTTGCATCATTGCCAACGGCCTTGACCTTGGTGATGCCGTTCAGCGTTTCGATGGCAACTACCGAAGGTTCGTTCAGCACGATCCCGCGCCCTTCGACATAAACCAGGGTATTCGCTGTGCCGAGGTCGATCGCCATGTTTTGCGATCCGAATTTGAAAAGACGGGAAATAAAGCTCATTGGGATGTTGAATCCGTATAGTTTTCGGGCTGTTGCCGCAGCTATCTGCGACAGACGTGACCCGCGTATGACAGGAAGTATCCCCCCTTAACGAAACGCTGGAGAAAACACCAAAAATTTATGTAAACAGCCCACCGTTTTTTAACCACCGGCCTCGAAATTACTTCGCTTGGGCGCTAAGCCGGAATTCTGATGCCGCAAATACGCCGCCTCCCTGAATCCCTGGTAAATCGCATCGCCGCTGGCGAAGTGGTCGAACGGCCTGCGGCTGCGCTGAAGGAACTAATCGAAAATGCCGTCGATGCAGGGGCCAGCCGCATCGCGGTGCAGCTGATCGAAGGTGGATTGTCGCGGATCGAAGTGACCGATGACGGCTGCGGGATGACCCCGGCGGACATGGCACTGGCACTAGAACGTCACGCCACCTCAAAACTGCCGGACGAGGCCATCGAACAGGTGATGACGCTCGGCTTCCGGGGCGAGGCATTGCCCTCCATCGCCAGCGTCGCACGTTTTACGCTTGAAAGCCGCCCGCATGGGGCGGGACAGGATTTGGGGCAGGGCTGGCGGCGGGTGGTCGATCACGGCGAATTGCTGGAAGATGGCCCTGCTGCATTGCCGCCCGGCACCCGCGTCCGGGTCGAGCAATTGTTTCACAAAGTTCCCGCGAGGCGCAAATTCCTGCGCACTGCCCGCAGCGAATATGCTGCCTGCAAGGATGTGGTCCACCGCCTGGCCATGGCCCGGCCTGACATCGGCTTCACGCTCGATCACGGCGATCGGCGCGCCCTGGCGCTGCAACCGGGGGAGGCGCTGGCGACCCGTGTGGCCGGGATCATTGCCAGGGAATTGGCGGACAACGGGGTTGCGATCGATCTCGATCGCGGAGCGATGCGCCTGACCGGAATTGCCGGGCTGCCGACCTACAATCGCGGTGTGGCCGATCATCAATATCTGTTCGTCAATGGCCGTCCGGTAAAGGACCGGCTGCTGACTGGCGCAGTGCGCGGCGCCTATTCCGACATGCTGGCGCGGGACCGGCACGCCGTGCTTGCCCTGTTCCTGACCCTGCCGCCGGAGGATGTGGATGTGAACGTCCATCCAGCTAAGACCGAAGTCCGCTTCCGGGACGGGCAAGGCGTGCGTGGTTTTATCGTGTCCGGCCTGCGCCAGGCCCTGGCCACCGGGGACAGGCGCAGCGCGCAGTCGCCCGATGCGTCGGCAATGGGCCGCTGGCAGCCTGAACCGCTGGCAGAGGCCCCGCCAGCCTTGCGGTCGATGTTTGAAGATCGCGATTGGACTTCGCCATCTGGCGCAGGCGTATCATCGCCGCGCCCGGATTGGCGCGGCTCCGATGGTGATGCACTCGCCGCGCCCATGGGCAGGGCGGAACCGGCCGAAGAACTCTCCCCCGAATCCGCCCGATATCCACTCGGGATTGCGCGCGGCCAAGTCGCGAACACCTATATCGTCGCGGAAGCGGCTGACGGGCTGGTGCTGGTCGACCAGCACGCCGCACATGAACGGTTGGTGTTGGAACGCCTGAGGACCGCCGGCGCGGAAGATACGGTCAAACGCAGCCAGGCCCTGCTGATGCCCGATGTTGTAGAGATGGAGGAAACCGCCTGCGACCGGTTGGAAGATGCCGCCGACAAACTCGCCGAGTTGGGCCTGGTGATCGAACGTTTCGGATCCAGCGCAATGTTGGTGCGCGCGGTTCCTTCAACACTTGGCAAAAGCAATCCGGCGGCGCTGCTGCGCGACATCGACGATGATCTGGCCAAGCATGGCGAGGCTTTGTTACTGGGCGAGAAACTCGATCTGGTGCTGGCGACCATGGCCTGCCACGGTTCGGTGCGGGCAGGGCGCATCCTTTCGGTGGCCGAAATGAATGCCCTGCTGCGCGAAATGGAGCGTACACCGCGATCAGGCCAGTGTAATCACGGGCGCCCGACCTGGGTCAAACTATCGATGGAAGATGTCGAAAAATTGTTCGGGAGGCATTGATGGTGCTGCGATTGCTTGTGCTTTGTATGATTTCCATCGTGATGCTCGGCGCCTGTTCCGAGGATGTCAGTTCTGCGGAGAAAGCGCGGATCGACGCAGCAAAGATTGCAGCGGTTGAACGGGCCAATATCGTGCCGCCAGAACCCGTGTCACCGCAGAAAATCCACTATCCCGATTACGAAGCCAACGATCTTTTCGGCGCAGGCTGTGCATTTGCGCCCAAGGGCGGCGGGCTGGGCGCAATTGCGCTGACGCGGGCCGAAGTGGCTTACCTGAAATTGGACAACAAAGTGGTTCGCCTCGCCGCTGATAAAGGCGCCGCCGAGGCACCCTTTGCGACATGGCAGAAGTATGACGGCCGGACCCATTCAATCCGGTTGGAATTCGCGCCTGGCAATGGAAGCACATCTGGCACTGAAACAGTCGAACATCGGGCCGAATTGACCATCTTGAATGGCCGTGACCAGATCGTTTACAGTTCCCCGGGGGCCGTCCAATGCGGGTTCTGACACCAGGTTACCCGATCGACGCGGATTGATCGCGCACTCTGATCAATCCGATGGAGATCATTTCCAGCACCAGTTCGCCGTTCTGGTTGAAGGTTTGACTCTTCGATTTGAAAATACCCATTTCGGGGCGTGATTTGCTCCGCCGCTTTTCCAAGATTTCGCTGCGGCATGACAGGGTGTCTCCGGGGTAAACCGGCTTGAGCCAGCGCAGATGATCGACCCCCGGGGAACCGAGCCCGGCCTGCTGGTGGATATTCATGTCATCGACCATCATTCGCATGGTCATGGCGCAGGTATGCCATCCGCTGGCGGAAAGCCTGCCGAAATGGGTTTGCGCGGCGGCTTCATCGTCAAGGTGGAATGGCTGCGGATCATAGGCCTGCGCAAATTCCATCACTTCTTCGCGTGTTACTTCGTAATGGCCGAAAGTCTTCGATGACCCGACGACGATATCTTCGAAAAAACGCATTTGGGCTCCGATCAATGGTCTGGAACTAATACACCAGCATCCACAGACCCATAGCCATCATCGCCAGATTTTCCAAAAAGGAAACGAAGCCCAACGGCACATTCCCGCTGCCGCCAACGCAGGCGCATTTGATGTCGCGTTTCTGGACATAAACAGCGTAAAAAACGGATACGGCGCCAATCGTGCCAATGGTCAGCGCCACCGGAATCGAAATCCACGGCAGCACGCGCCCGGCCATCAATACGGCGGTTAACGCCTCAAGATAAGGGTAGGCGTAGCCGTAGGGTACGAACCGTTTGGCCAACAGGTCATATCCCACGAACATGCTGGAAAATTGTTCGACGTCCTGCAGCTTCAGCATCGCCAGCATGGCCATGGAAAAGGCGACAAACCATTCCCCGGTCCGAATCGTCAGCGGCATTCCGTACACGAATTGGCTGATCGCCAGGGCCAGTGCCGCAGCCACTGCGAACACCGCAAGCACGGGCCGGTAACTCGTCGCGTCTGGGTCCGGAAGCGGGTTGCCGAAATGCGCTCGCAGATCGGTGTACCCGCCGATCCGGCGACCATCGATAAACGTCTGCGGGGTAGCCTCAGCCCCATGTTCGCGTTTGAAAGCGTCGGTCTGCTCACGGGTGGTCAGGTGGTGGTCCTCGACCGTATAGCCCTCGCGCTGCAGTAGCCATTTCGACTTTATTCCATAGGGGCAGACATGTTTGTCCATCACCATGCGGTACAATTTGGCCGTCTTGCGCGTAGTTGGGGATGATGTGTTCATATCTCGCAAATATACCCTATGGGGGTATATTTCAAGACCGGGATCAGGAGCGGAATGAAGGGATATTCCGGCCCGGGTCCATATCGGGAATAATCCGGTAGCGCGCCAGGATCAGGCTGAAGATACCGAAAATCAGCAGACCGCCAGCAACGAGGGTGAATACCAACCCTTCGCCCGAAAGCGACGAAACCGCGTCGCCGAGCGTCTTGATCTGATCGGTGCCGCTGGACAGGAAGCCCGCCTTCACCAGCGACCAGCCAATTACGATGAACACCGCCGCGCGCGCCATGAATCCCGCGCCGCCAAGCCCTCGCGTGGAATTCGGGGCCTGGAAACTGATCCGGTTCATGAAGGAGCCGGTGATGCCCTTTTTTGCCTGCACAAAGGCCGCGATGAAGAACAGCAGGCCGAGCATTCCGAGCACCGCTCCGCCTAGGGTTATCGACAGGATGCCTGCCGCCGCATCCTGTGCGCCGTCGCGCCCACCGCCGGAGGAGGTCGCGAATTTATAGGCGGAGAATGCGAGTGCGAAGTGACCGATAGAGCTGCCCGCATGGCCGATGCGCGTACCCCACCCAACCTTGTCAGAGCCGTGATTCTCAATATCGAAGAAGGTCGAGGCGAGGCGGAACAGCGCATAAGCGGCGAGGCCGAGGACCATCAGCCACAAGATCACCATTCCGGCAGGGAACTCCTTAATGGCGATGAATATGCCATCGGTTCCCTGCGCGATCTTTCCTGCGCTGGTCAGGGCGATGAGCCCGAGAACGGTGTAAAGTATCGCGCGGCTGAAATAGCCCACGCGCACGAGCGTTCGGAAATTCTCGGGCTTGTCTATCATAGGGTAGTTTATCGCCTTTTCTTCACCCTGCAACGGGCGGAGCGAGAAAAAGTGCCGACGTTCACACGTTGAATTTGAAATTCAAGATATCACCGTCCTGAACCAGGTATTCCTTGCCTTCCTGCCGCAGCTTGCCCGCATCGCGGGCGCCGCTTTCACCGCCGAGGGTCACGAAATCAACGAATGCGATGGTTTCCGCCTTGATGAAACCACGTTCGAAATCGCTGTGAATTTCGCCGGCCGCCTGCGGGGCCTTGGCCCCTTTGGGAAAGGTCCATGCGCGGGCTTCCTTGGGACCGGCGGTGAAATAGGTTTGCAGGCCGAGCAGTTCATATCCGGCGCGGATCACGCGGGCGAGGCCGCTTTCGGACAGGCCGAGTTCCGACAGATATTCTCCGCGGTCTTCTACCGGCATCGTCACCAGTTCAGCTTCGATAGCGGCGGACACTACTACGGACTGCGCGCCTTCTGCAGCTGCCTTTGCGGCAACTAGATCGGACATTGCATTGCCCGTCCCCGCGTCTTCTTCAGCGACATTGCAGACATACAGCACCGGTTTGGCAGTCAGCAATTGCGCCTGCTCAAACACCCGCTCTTCTTCGACATCGCCCGGAACAGTCAGCCGGGCGGGCTTGCCTTCGCGCAGCAATCCGAGCGCCTGCCCCAGCACGCTAGCGAGCACCTTGGCATCCTTGTCACCCGCCTTGGCCTTTTTCTCCGCAGCAGGAACGCGCTTTTCCAGACTTTCGAGGTCGGACAGCATCAATTCCGTTTCGACCACTTCTGCATCCGAGAGCGGATCGATCTTGTTGGCGACATGCTGGATATCGTCATCTTCGAAACAGCGCAGCACGTGCACAATGGCATCAACTTCGCGGATGTTGCCGAGAAACTGGTTGCCCAGACCTTCGCCCTTGCTGGCCCCTTTGACCAAGCCGGCAATATCAACGAAGCCAAGCTGGGTCTCGATGATCTTCGCACTGCCGGAGATTCTGGCGATCTGGTCGAGCCGCGCATCAGGCACCGCGACCTGGCCGACATTCGGCTCGATCGTGCAGAACGGGTAATTGGCCGCCTGCGCCGCCTGCGTCTCTGTGAGCGCATTGAAAAGGGTGGACTTGCCAACATTGGGCAGCCCGACGATCCCGCAACGGAAACCCATCGAAAACTCCGGAAATTTGAACAGGAGGCGGCGCTTAGACCCGTGCGCGCCGCTTTACCAGTCTAGACGTTATGAACGGCCTTGATCCACGGGCCGTATGGCGATTCCCCGAGCCAGCCAAGCTGCACCCGCGCTGAAACTTCATTGATCGGGATCTGCTGCTTCGGGCCGGGGTGGACCTCCCGGCGC
This sequence comes from Pontixanthobacter sp., assembly GCA_041741895.1. Taxonomy (GTDB): domain Bacteria; phylum Pseudomonadota; class Alphaproteobacteria; order Sphingomonadales; family Sphingomonadaceae; genus Allopontixanthobacter. The sequence continues at coordinate 11,092 of JBGSJO010000024.1, read as the reverse complement.
AAGGGGCGGGTTCCCACTGGCATGGTGATGATCTGGCCGATTGCGTTGGGCACATCCATCGGATCGGTGGTGCCGCCGCCGCCGCCGCTGGCGCGCAGCTGGGCGATCAGTTCAGGATAACCGCCCAGATGCCTTTGTTCTGCACGGTCCAGCAATTTCTGGGTCTGCGCATTGGCGTTGGCCCATATCCTGGTCGGATAGCCGCCCGGCTGGATAATCGTCACCTCGATATTATGCGGGACAAGTTCATAGGCAAGCGCCTCGCTGAGTGCTTCGAGCGCGAATTTGGTGGGGGAATACTGGCCGTAAGCGGGAACAATCACCCGGCCCAATTGCGATGTGACATTGAAAATCTGACCCGACTTTGCCGCGCGCATCGCTGGGAGTACGGCCCGAATCAGCCGCTGCGGACCAAAGACATTGGTTTCGAACATGAGTTTCGTCGCCTCAATGTCCTGAATTTCGATTGGTCCCGCAGTCGATATGCCCGCATTGTTGACCAGCACATCCAGCGCGCGGCCAGCAATCCGTTCGGCCTCTGCGACACCCGCAGCAACCTGTTCGTCACTGGTCACATCGATTTCGATCACATGCAGATCGAGATCATCCGCCTTCGCCAGCGCGATCAGTTCGTCACCTTCGGGCCGCGGCAAATTGCGCATAGTCGCAAACACCTTGGCGCCTTCGCGCGCGAATTTTTCTGCCATCAAACGTCCGAAGCCAGACGAACAGCCGGTAATCAGGATCGCCCTGCTCGACAGATCAGGCTTTGCAGACATTACCTCCGACTGGGCAGTGGCAGCAGTCGCGGCGAGAACTGAAGTAGCGGCGCCGCCGGCAAGCAGCGTACGGCGATTGATCGATGGCATATGAACTCTCCTCACGTTTCTAGCGGCCTAGCATATTATTTCCGCAATCGCAGTGCGACTTCGCTCATGAACCGTGGTGCGTCGCCCTTGGCAAGCCAATCCGCTTCGGCACTGATCGCGCCCAGGGTGGCGGACAGATCATCCTGTTCCCCCTTGGCATAATTGCCCAGAACATAGCTGTGCACCCGGTCCTTGTGGCCGGGATGGCCGATACCGATCCGCACCCGGCGGAAATCATTTCCGCAATGCTGATCGATCGAACGAAGGCCGTTGTGGCCTGCATTGCCCCCGCCCTGTTTCACCTTTACCTTCATCGGTTCCAGGTCGAGCTCGTCATGGAACACTGTGAGCGTATCCAGCCCGAGTTTATAGAACCGCAATGCTTCCCCAACCGCGCGGCCGCTTTCGTTCATGAAAGTTGCCGGTTTGAGCAGGATGATCCGCTGCCCGCCGATCCGGCCATCCTGCATCCAGCCAGAGAATTTCTTCTGCACCGGCCCGAATTCATGCATCGCGGCCATGACGTCCACCGCCATGAACCCGACATTGTGCCGGTGCATCGCATATTGCGAACCGGGATTTCCGAGGCCTACCCAAAGCTGCATCGAAGTTCCCTAGCGAGCATGGCGGGCAATCGAAAGGCCGGAATAGCAAAACGCCGGTCTTCCCTAAGGAAAACCGGCGCTTCGATGTGCTTGCAATAAGCGGGGGGATCAATCCTCGGATTGTTCGCCTTCTGCGCTTTCAGGTTCGCCTTCTGCAGTTCCTGCTTCGGCCTCGGCGCCACCATCCTGGCTCTTCATGGCGGAAGGAGCAACGATGGTGGCAATGGTGAAGTCGCGATCGGTGATCGCGCTCACCGAACCGGCAGGCAATGTCAGCGTGCTGATGTGAATTGAATCGCCGACTTCCAGGCCGGTGACGTCGATATGAATTTCGTCGGGGATCTTGTCACTTTCACAAACCAGTTCCAGTTCATGACGAACCACGTTCAGAACGCCGCCCTTCTTGAGGCCCGGGCTGGCTTCTTCATTCACGAATACAACCGGAACGTTGACCTCAATCTTTGAATCCTTGGACAGGCGGAAGAAATCAACATGCAACGGCTGGTCGTTCACGGGGTGGAAGGCAACATCCTTCGGCAGGGTGCGCACGCTCTTGCCGCCGATATCGATCATCACGATGGAATTCATGAAGTGGCCGGTGCCAAGCTGACGGTTCAGCTCCTTGGCTTCGACGTGGATCGGGGCGGGGTCTTCGCCGCCGCCATAAATGACAGCAGGAACTCGGCCTTCGCGACGCAGTGCACGGGAGGCTCCCTTGCCAGCCCGTTCGCGCGTCTCAGCCGGCAGGTGTAGAGCGTCGCTCATAAATATTGCCTTTCGAAATGCATTATGTGGTCTTCCGTCTGCCAAGCCTCCAGGGATGACCTTGGCCGGAAGCGCGCGCCTCTACGGGTAAATCGTCACAAAGACAAGTGGGAACCGCATGGATGCGGGCGGGCCAACCCTATTGGATTCGGGTGACGGTATAACCTCGCTGCCGCATCAGCGCGGGCAACCCTTCCGGCCCGGCAATATGGGCTGCGCCGACTGCGATCATTGCAGGCGGCGCAGCAGGGAGTATTTCCGTCAGCTGCAGCGCCCAATCATCGTTCCGATCAACCAGCAACGCAGCGCGTAATTCGGGATCGGCCAGAAGCCCTTGGGTATTTTCCCGAGCAAGCTGTTCCATGTCGCCGCTGCGCCAAATGCGGGCCAGTTTCACGCTTTTGTCCGCGCCGTTCTTCCCCTCTTGTACCACGGCGGACAGCAGATCGCGCTGGTCGATTTCGGGCAAACTATCGAAAATGCCGAGCTGCTGGGCGGCACCTTCCAATTCACGGATCGGTCTGCCTTCGAAACGGCGGAGCAAGGCCCGGTCGACCCCGTTTCCAGGATTGCCGCCGCGCGCACTCTGCGCCAGCATCAGCGCCGCTGCCCAGCTTTCCGTGGCGGCGAAATCATTGTCCGCATAGGACGCCGCGGCCAGCATGTCCCGTAGCGCTGCCCGATCTCCGGCGGGCAATCTGCGGGACAGGGGCGGCAACCCGTCGGTGCGGGCAAGCCGCGCGAAAACTTGTGAAATCGCCGTTTTATCTTCCAACGCGGCAATCTCCACAATCAGCAGATCGGCATCGTCGATGGTGTCCGATAAGAGCTCGGTTTCCCAAGTGGTGCCATCGGGCAGCGAATGGATGGTTCCGAACAGCCAGCCTTCCACCGTCCCGTCGGCAGAGGCCAGTTCCCACAAAGCAGGCATGGGTGCAGTCTCCTGCGGAGGCTCATCCGCATTATCGCCGGGCTTCTTTCCGCAGCTTGCCAGAGTAAGGGCGCACGACAGCGCCATGATTGCGGAAGAACGGAACCGTTTCATCATTGGACCCGGTCAGTCTTGATCCCGCGCAGTTCCAGCGCATCCTGCACGCTCTTGGCACCAGCCAGATGGCCCGCGCCGACCGCGATGAACACGGTGCCGGGTGTATCCAGCCGTGTTTCGATCCATTGCGCCCAACTGGTATTGCGCTGATACAGCAGACGGTCCGCCAGTACCGGATCGGTCAGACCTTCATTCATCAGCGCGGCCAGGCCATCAGCATCCCCTTTCAGCCATTCGGCCACCATCTTGTCGAGCATCGGCTTGATCGTGTCGACGCCTTCGGCAGACTGGACCAGAAACGCGATTTGGCTCTCAATCGGTAATTGGTCGAACAGCGACATCTGGAATTCGAGGGTTTCCAGTTCGCCGCGTTGTTTTTCGTCGCCTCCCTTGGCGGACAGGATCGCCTCCACGCCGCTGTCGGGGGAATAACCCTCTTTCATGATCGGCAGCATCGCCAGCATCATGCTGGCATACCATGGTTCGAACCGGTCGAATGTCGCCGCCGGCATGCCTAGTTTGGTCATTGCGGCTTCATACGATACTTTCTGATCGGCGGTCAGCATGTCGCGCAGGTTTTCGTCAGCTGGCAGCATCCCGGTGCTGATGATGATTGACTGCATTTTACCCGCCATTTCCGGGGTATTCATGATCTCCGTCACCAGAATGTCGGACGAAGCCAGTGCATCGGCAACATTGCCTTTGTACCAATCGACATCCTTGGGCAGGGCATGGACCGTGCCAAACAGATAGATGGTGGTATCCTCGTCGGCCACTTTCCACAGGGCCGGACCGCCCATTTCCGCCAGCTCTGCCGGAACCTGTGCGTTGGAGACCGGGGTGGGCTGCTGCTGGGCGAGGGCGGGGGCGGCAAGCATGAAAACTGCTGCGGAAAGGAAACTGAGGACACGTGTTAGGAGCGGTTTCATTCGGCCATCTTTCAAAAAATTCATGTCGGGATGCTGAACTGCGGGGGATAATTGCGGCATTTTCCATGCGTCCATTAAGGTTATGGTGCGGCGATGTCTTCCAAATTGCAATTGCTGTGGGTTCGCCGTGTGCCGCGCTCTCTGCCATTGACCCCAAAACAGCCATCCGCCAAAGCGCGGATCAATGACCCGCGATCCGACGAAAAGCTTTCAGGACATGATCCTCAGCCTCCACGATTTCTGGAGCGCGAACGGCTGCCTGATCCTGCAACCTTATGACATGCGCATGGGGGCGGGCACATTCCACCCGGCGACCACGCTGCGCGCGTTGGGGCCGGAGCCGTGGAACGCGGCCTTCGTCCAGCCCTGCCGCCGCCCGTCCGACGGACGCTATGGCGAAAATCCCAACCGCCTGCAGCATTATTACCAATATCAGGTGATCCTGAAGCCCAGCCCGCCGGATTTGCAGGAGCTTTTCCTTAAAAGCCTTGAAGTGATTGGTATCGACCCGCTGAAACACGATATCCGCTTTGTGGAGGATGACTGGGAATCGCCTACGCTCGGCGCGTGGGGGCTGGGCTGGGAAGTGTGGTGTGACGGGATGGAAGTAACCCAGTTCACCTATTTCCAGCAGATGGGTGGCTATGATTGCAAACCAGTTGCGGGGGAGCTGACCTACGGGTTGGAGCGGCTGGCGATGTATATCCAGGGCGTCGACAAGGTATACGACCTCGCGTTCAACCAGAACGGCGTCAGTTACGGCGAAGTGTTCCTCGAAAACGAAAAGCAGATGTCGAAATGGAACTTCGAGGTCGCGGAAACCGATGCGCTGTTCGACCTGTTCAACAAAGCAGAGGCCGAGTGCAGAAATGCAATCGCCGCGCACGTTCCAATCGCGGCTTACGAACAAGCGATAGAGGCCAGCCATGTGTTCAACCTACTGCAAGCGCGCGGCGTGATTTCGGTGCAGGAACGCGCCAGCTATATGGGCCGCGTGCGCGATCTGGCCCGTGGTTCCTGCGAAAAGCACATGGAGCTCAAAAAAGACGAATGGGCGGAGAAATTCCCGGAGTGGTCGGCATGATTTCGACATTTTTCTTCATTCCAGCGAAAGCTGGGATCGCTGGCCTGCCGGGACTGCGGAAAAAATCATGAGCACCTTCCTCCTCGAACTGCGCTGTGAGGAAATTCCCGCGCGGATGCAGAAGGGCGCGCGCGCCGACCTCGAAAAGCTGTTCCGCGCCGAAATGGCCGCCGCTGGTGTTCAAGTGGGCGATGTGACCGTCTGGTCCACCCCGCGCCGCCTGGCGCTGATCGCGCGCGACCTGCCCACGCAGACCGAAGCGGTGAGCGAAGAAGCAAAAGGCCCGCCGGAAGGCGCACCCGACCAGGCAATCGACGGATTCTGCCGCAAGAACGGCGTGACGCGCGACCAGCTCGAACTGCGCGATGTCAAAGGGCGGATGACTCACTTCGCAGTGATCGAACAACCGGGCCGCGCTGTCGTGGACGTGCTGGCTCAGGCGATCCCGGCAATAATCCGTGCCTTCCCCTGGCCAAAATCGATGCGCTGGGGCGCTGCCTCGATCAGTACCGAGAGCCTGAAATGGGTTCGTCCGCTGTCCGGCATCGTGGCGATTTTTGGCGAGGAGCTGGTGGAATGCGAAGTGGAGGGCGTCACGTCAGGTTGCGCCACCATGGGCCACCGTTTCCACCACCCGGGCCAAATTACCATCGGCGGCGCGCATGATTACGCAGAAAAACTGCGCGCCTGCCACGTGATCGTGGACCATGCCGAGCGCGAATCCATGATTCGCAGCGGCGCTGCCAAGGCTGCTGCCGATGCAGGGCTGGATCTGGTCGAGGATGAAGGACTGGTGATCGAAAACGCCGGACTGACCGAATGGCCCGTGCCGCTGGTCGGCCGGTTCGAGGAAGATTTCCTGCAGGTCCCGCCAGAAGTCATCCAGCTGACCGCGAGGGTGAACCAGAAATATTTCGTGTGTGAGCAGGACGGCAAACTCGCCAACGCCTTCATCTGCACCGCCAATATCGCAGCGGCGGATGGAGGCGAAGCGATTGTCTACGGCAACTGCAAAGTCCTCGCCGCGCGCCTGTCCGACGCGAGGTTCTTCTGGGATGTGGACCGGAAGAAGACGCTTGAGGAACACGCCAAGGGGCTGGGGCGGATTACCTTCCACGAGAAACTGGGCACCGTGGCCGACAAGGTCGAACGGGTGGCGAAATTGGCGCGCTGGCTGGTTGAAGAAAACATCGTCACCCCAGCGCAGCCTGGGGTCGCTGGCAATTTTGGCGCTTCCTCGAGCACGATCCCAGCCTCCGCTGGGATGACAACGGAGGAATTGGCCAACCAGGCCGAACTCGCCGCGCGGCTTTGCAAGGCCGATCTAGTCACCGAAATGGTCGGGGAATTTCCTGAACTACAAGGCCTCATGGGCGGCTATTACGCCCGCGCCGAGGGACTGCCCGACGCCGTGGCCGACGCCGTCCGCGATCACTACAAGCCGGTCGGGCAGGGCGATGAAGTGCCGACTTCTCCGGTTACCGTGGCAGTGAGTTTGGCCGATAAGCTGGACACGTTGATCGGGTTTTTCTTCATTGAGCAAAGGCCAACGGGCTCCAAAGATCCGTTTGCACTTAGACGGGCTGCTCTTGGTGTTCTTGAAATGCTGAATCAGAATGGCTTACGACTGTCCCTTTGGGAGGCAATTACGCGGGGTCTTGCAGGCATAACCAAGCAAGTCCTGTCACAAGCCAGCAGTGACGCGGAATACGAAACTCATGTTTCGTTGCAAAGTGACGTCTTTGAAGCGCTCCCTGCCTTCTTCGCCGACCGCCTCAAGGTGCAGCAACGCGAAGCCGGTGTCCGTCACGACCTGATCGACGCCGTCTTCGCTCTTGGCGGCGAAGACGATCTCGTCCGCCTGCTCGCCCGAGTTCATGCCCTACAGTCTTTCATGGGCACCGAAGACGGCACCAACCTCCTCGCGGGGTACAAGCGCGCGGCCAACATCCTCAAGAAGGAAGGTGTCGTCCCAGCGAAAGCTGGGACCGTTATCGGCCAAGGCGCGCCATCGACACCGATCCCAGCTTCCGCTGGGATGACGGATGATAGTGACATTGCCCAAACCGGCGATGAGGACCCGATGGAAAATGTCGATGATCCCGACATGAAGGCAGTCTACGTCGCTGCGAAACAGCTTTCCTACACTCCCGAACCTGCGGAAATGGCGCTGATCGAGGCGCTAGCCGCCGACGAGCCAAGGGCTGCAGCGGCCATCGAAGCGGAAGATTTCTCCGCCGCGATGGCCGCCCTGGCTTCGCTCCGCGCGCCGATCGATGCGCTTTTCGAGGAAGTTACCGTTAATGCCGATGAAGAAAACAAACGCGCCGCGCGGCTCGATCTGCTTGCGCGGTTCCGTGCTGCGGTGCACAATGTTGCGGATTTCTCGAAGATCGAAGGGTAGAGTTCGCGAATTACAGCGGCACTGACAGCTATCCGAAATAGGAATGATGATGGTTCAAACGGTCTATAGTTTCGGCGGCACGGCCGCCTCGATCGATCCACGTGCGAAGGACAAGACCATCACCGGGGGCAAGGGCGCGAACCTTGCGGAAATGGCCGAAATCGGCCTGCCGGTGCCGCCCGGCTTCACCATCACTACCGAAGAATGCGTCCGGTACCTCGCCGGGCGCTCCGATTTCTCCGACGAATTGCGCGCCGACGTGGCGGAGGCGCTGCGGCAGGTTGAAATCGAGGTGGGCAAGAATTTCGGCAGCAAGGACGATCCGCTGCTGGTGTCCGTCCGTTCTGGCGCGCGGGTTTCCATGCCGGGGATGATGGACACCGTCCTCAACCTCGGCCTCAACGACGAGACCGTGGCGGGGCTCGCGGCCACTTCGGGCGATGAACGTTTCGCCTGGGATTCCTACCGCCGGTTCATCCAGATGTATTCCGACGTGGTGCTCGGCGTGGATCACGGACTGTTCGAAGAGGCGCTTGAAATCTCCAAGGAAGACAAAGGCTTCTACGCCGATACGGAGATGGAGGCTGAGGATTGGAAGATCCTCGTCGCGCAATACAAGGCCATCGTCGAACAGGAACGCGGGCAGGCCTTTCCGCTTGATGTGCATGAACAATTATGGGGTGCAATCGCGGCTGTGTTCGACAGCTGGGATGCAGACCGGGCGAAGGTCTATCGCCGACTGAACGATATCCCCTCCGACTGGGGCACTGCAGTCAATGTGCAGGCGATGGTGTTTGGCAACATGGGCGATACCAGCGCGACCGGCGTGGCCTTCACCCGCAATCCCGCGACCGGCGAGAAAGCCTATTATGGCGAATATCTGATCAATGCACAGGGCGAAGACGTGGTCGCGGGCATCCGCACGCCGCAATATCTTACGAAGGATGCCCGCGAAGCCGCCGGTGCCAAGCCGCTGAGCATGGAGGAAGCCATGCCCGCGGCCTATGCCGAACTGGCGCAGGTATTCGACCTACTTGAGCGGCATTACCGCGACATGCAGGACATCGAATTTACCGTTCAGCAGGGCAAATTGTGGATGCTGCAGACCCGCAGCGGCAAGCGGACCGCGCGGGCGGCGCTGAAAATGGCGGTCGACATGGTCAGCGAAGGGCTGATCGACGAGCGCGAAGCGGTGCTGCGGATCGATCCGATGGCGCTGGACCAATTGCTGCACCCACGGCTTGATCCCGATGCGCCGCGCACAGTGCTGACCACCGGCCTCCCGGCGTCGCCCGGAGCGGCCAGCGGCAAGATCGTGCTCGATGCGGACACGGCGGAACAATATTCAGCCCGCGGCGAAAAAGTGATCCTGGTGCGGGTGGAAACCAGCCCGGAAGATATCCACGGGATGCACGCTGCGCAGGGCATCCTGACCGCGCGCGGCGGAATGACCAGCCACGCCGCCGTGGTGGCGCGCGGGATGGGGCGCCCATGCGTCTCCGGCGCATCGCAGGTGTCGATCGACATGGCGGCGCGCACCCTGCTGATCGGGGCCGCGGAACTGCGCGAGGGCGATCTGATCACTCTCGACGGGGCCAAGGGGCAGGTGATGGAAGGGTTGGTACCAACGATCGAACCGGAATTGGTCGGCGATTTCGGCACTTTGATGGTGTGGGCGGACAAACACCGCCGGATGCGCGTGCGGACCAATGCCGAAACACCCGATGATTGCCGGATGGCGCGGCAATTCGGCGCGGAGGGCATCGGGCTGTGCCGTACGGAACATATGTTCTTTGACGCGCGGCGGATCAGCGCGGTGCGCCAGATGATCCTGGCAGAGGACGAGAAGGGCCGGCGCAAGGCGCTTGCCAAGCTATTGCCCGAGCAGCGGGACGATTTCCGGCAGATTTTCGAGGTCATGGTGGGTCTGCCGTGCACCATCCGGCTGCTCGATCCGCCATTGCATGAATTCCTGCCTACCGCCGATGCCGATTTCGCCGATCTGTCCGATGTGACTGGCCTGGGTGTGGACCATCTGAAGCGCCGGGCGGCGGAACTACATGAATTCAACCCGATGCTGGGCCATCGCGGCTGCCGGTTGGGCATTACCTATCCCGAAATTTATGAAATGCAGGCCCGGGCGATTTTCGAGGCGGCTTGCGAAGTGGCCGAGGCTTCGGGTGAAGCTCCGGTTCCGGAAATCATGGTCCCGCTTGTCGCCACGCGCCGGGAACTGGCGATTTTGAAAGTGCTGATCGACCGGGTTGCACAGGAAGTGTTCGCCGATAAGGGTCGTTCCATCGAATATCTGGTCGGCACCATGATCGAATTGCCGCGCGCCGCGCTGATGGCAGGTGAAATCGCGCATGAGGCGCTGTTCTTCTCCTTCGGGACGAATGATCTGACCCAGACAACGCTAGGCGTTTCGCGTGACGATTCGGCGCGGTTCCTGGCCCCCTATGTGGAAAAGGGCATCTTTGCCCGCGATCCCTTTGTCAGCTTGGATATCGAAGGTGTCGGCCAATTGGTGCGGATGGCGGCGGAGCGCGGACGTGAATCACGCAGCGGGATCAAGCTGGGCATCTGCGGCGAACATGGCGGCGATCCGGCGAGTATCGCGTTTTGCGAGGAAGTCGGGCTGGATTACGTCAGCGCGTCCCCCTACCGGGTGCCGATTGCCCGGCTCGCAGCAGCACAGGCTTCGCTTCGTTAGGATTTCCAGCCAGTTAGGGTGACTATCTCGAAAGTTTCCGTCACACGTCCCCGCTCGTCGGCATGATCCATGAAGCTCTTCCGGGCGATCTCGAGGGCGGATTTAGTTAGCGCAGGGGTCCCGGAGACCAAAACCGAAGTCAGTGCTTGAGCCCGAAGATCGGTTATCAGCTGGTCGAAACTGCGATAACTGACATGAAGGGGGCGGGAATCAACCACCTGGCGGGCAAATCCGCTACGATGTAGCAATTCCGCACCGGAGCGACTGTCCACCATCGGATGTATCCGTGCCGCCGGCCGGTCACCATCGGCCGCAAACATCGCCTGCCGCAGGATCGGCAGACTGCCCGCACCGGCAAAACTGGCCAGCATCAGCCCGCCGGGGGCCAGCGCATTGCGGACATGGATCAGTGCGCCGGGCAAATCATTGACGGTATCGAGCGTGGAAAGGCTGACAATCAGATCGCAGGAACCGAAGGGCAGGGGCTGTTCCTCGTCAAGCGATAGCGGATCGGCGGAAATTATCTCCCGGCCCGGCGCGGCGAGTGCGGCGGCGAGGGCAGCGTGGCTGTCACCGATCACCAGGCACCGGGCGGGCTCGACGCGCATGAAATCAATGCGGTCCGCGATATCCTCGACCATGTCATCTAAGATGAAGCTGGCCGCCGCCGGGCTT
>JBGSJO010000023.1:0-16985 GCA_041741895.1 Pontixanthobacter sp. | reverse complement strand
GTTCTGCGATACACCAATCGTTCCCACACTGAGTCTCGGATTAGTAAGTAAATGGCATCGCGGCGGTAATGCAGCCGACCTAGAAGCGCACAAATGCGGCATGCCCAAATCGCTGGTTTATCCAAGAGAGTCCATGCCAGGCAGGCAACGCCCATTGCGTCCATGCCCGCCAGATTTTCGTGAAGTTTATATCGAGCAGGGTTGGGAGCCCATTGCCGAGCACTACCGCACCAACTGGCGATGCATCGCTCGATGGATTGATGAAAGCGGCGGCGATGAATTGCGCAAGGCCCGCCGCGCGCACGTTGTTCGTGTAGGTCCGCAATACCTCCACTGCGATCGATAGGCCAGACAAGGCGATTAGTTTCTTGGCGGCGGTAACGATTTTTCACAGATCCGGCACTGTCTCCTTGTGACGGGCATTCCGCCGCCCGCGCCGCCCTTTCGGGTCCCGCGTAAAAGGAGAAGATAATGTCAAAGTTCGTCCAGTCATCCACCGGCCAGTATGTCGATTCTAGCATCGCCACATATTCGGGTGGTCGAATCAAGCCAGGCTTCCACGAAATGCTTGATGATGGGGAGCGCATTAGCTTCGATATTTGCCTCATTGATGCGGCCCGAAATCCCAAACACACCACTTTGAACGATATTGGCTCAACGCGCGTTATTTATAATGGTAAATTTGTCGAAGTATCGACGATTTCCGACCAGCGTAAACCACAAACTCGTGCCGCCCAAATATCCTTGAATGATGCCAAGGTAGCGGCACGGAAGACTTTCGCGGCGCGCCAGTTCGCACTTGCCCACCCCCGCCGCAAGGAGGGGTGAGCCGTGGTTAAGTCTCTAAACGAGCGGCTAATCGCCGCGAAGAAGCCCCGCGCGCGCCTCACTGATAATGAGTCTCTCCTTGCCGATTTAAAGCAGGAATTCGAGCGAACAAGCACCGCGCGCGATACAGCTGCAGGCGAGAGCATTGATTTTGCGCTGTCTGAGGATGACCGAGAAACATCCGCCTGCAATGCAGCGCGATGCGAGCGTACTGCCAAAGCGCTCTGCGCAGAAATTGCGGAACTCGAAAGCATCATCGAAGAGCACCGGAATTCGGAGGCAAGGCAAAAGGTAGAGGCCGAGCGATCTGCCGCAATTAGCGAGCGGGACATATTGGCCAAGCGCTTTGCGGTTCGCGTTCCCGATCTGGTCAAGGAATTTATATCCCTGATGATAGAGGTGAAGGCGAATGAGCAGCGGCTAATCGCGTCCGGGGCCAAGGCTCTCAATGCGGAGTTCGAAGCGCGCGGGATACCGGGCAGCGGTTATATGGGGCCGACCCCAGTTCCGACGTTCGCCTCGATGAAAATTCCACAGTTCAGCGGTTCCGGTAGGGTTTGGCCTGTCAGCGAAAGCGAATGGGTAGCGCTCAAATCCAAATTGCAAGTTCATATCCCGGCTGAGACTATCCAATGAACAGGCTGATTTTTCCCACCCTCCGGGGGGCGGAGGCGTTTTCAAGCGGCGTCTCCGCCTTTTCGGTGCCCACATGACCGCGCGCACTCCGAAGGGTCAATTCAAAAAGGGCGCATCCGGCGAACCCATGAGGATAGCAGATGGCAGAGCGAGAATACGGACCGGAGATCATCGACAGGATCATCGATGGCCTTGAGCATGGATCCTCTCTGGTCACCATTTGCGGCCCTGTCGACATGCCGGATCGCCGGACCGTCTACCGGTGGGCTGAAGGCGACGACGAGCTTGCGGGTAAGCTTCGAGCCTCGCGCGAACTTGGCTATCTCTACCGTGCTGAAGTTGCTGTTCAAGCTGCGAAGCGTGCTGATGATCCTCTCAAGGGCCGTCTCGCGTTCGATGCCGAGCGCTGGTACCTCGGAAAATTATCGAATGCTTTCAGAGAGAAGCCCATTGCCGTGGGGGCGTTTCTAGGTGTCGGGGGAGACGATGCCTTCGCCGCTGTCCAGGACGCGCTTAACCGCGCTGCATCCAGCCTCGCGAGCAGCAGTCACAGCACGAAGCCAGTGGTTATCGAGGGCAAGGCCCGACCAAGTGACCCCGCCCGGCAACTGGCCGATATGGTTGGCCCTGGCAGGGAGAGGCTGGGGCAAGACAAGGACGGGGGCTGAGGACATTGCCTGGTATGGCGCGTCCAATCCCGGCGCCCGGATCGCTATCATTGCTCCCACGATGCAGGACGCGCGCGATACATGCATGGAAGGCGAGAGCGGCCTTCGGGCAATTCTGCCATCGGCATGCGTGGAAACATACAATCGCACTTTCGGCGAACTGATCCTTTGGAACGGCGCGCGGTACAAGCTTTTCAGCGCGACCGAGCCTGAGCGCCTTCGAGGTCCTCAGCATCACCGTGCATGGGGGGATGAAGTGGCCGCGTGGCCTGACCCCGCGGCCTGGGATCAAATGCTATTCGGCCTGCGCCTCGGCGAATGTCCGCAAGTCATTGCCACCACCACTCCCAAGCCGACGCCGCTCATTCGCCGGATCGTGAAGACGCCCGGTGCGATGATCACGCGCGGTTCCACATTCGACAATGCCGAAAATCTTGCTGGTAGTGCGCTCGCTCAGTTGAAAGAGCGCTATGAAGGCACCCGGCTTGGCAGGCAGGAGCTATTCGCCGAACTTCTGGACGACGTTCAAGGCGCTCTGTGGAGTGATGAGGAGATGGACGGCCAGCGGCGGCGCAGTATCCCCGAACTGCAGCGCATTGTCGTTGCCGTAGACCCTTCTGGCACTGCCGGGGGCGGCGGCGGTGACGATATCGGGATCGTGGTTGCCGGGAAGGGCAACGATGGCCGCTTTTATGTCCTGGAGGATGCCAGCTGCAATCTGAGCCCGGACGGATGGGCGCGGCGGGTAAAGACTGCTTACGATCGATGGAACGCCGACCGGGTTGTTGCTGAGCGCAATTTCGGAGGCGCGATGGTGGAATCCGTGCTGCGCACCGCTGCCAAGGATCTGCCCATTCGGCTGGTCACCGCCTCGCGCGGCAAGGTGGCGCGCGCTGAGCCTGTTGCTGCGCTCTATGAGCAGGAAAAGGTCAGTCATGTGGGCGAGTTTCGCGAGTTGGAAGATCAGCTCTGCGCAATGACGCCGGGCGGATATGTTGGTGAAGGCTCGCCGGATCGCGCTGATGCTCTGGTCTGGGCACTCACCGAATTGCAGGGAGGGAGCTATGTCTACGACCTTAGCGCACTGTGAGCGGCATATCGCCGATAAGGAAATCAAGCGAATTGCAGCAAGCTATCCTCCGGAGGCTCGCTTTACGCCTGTTTGGGAACGAGTACGCTATTTTTCGCCAGCTCAAATGCTGGCTTGGGAACTCCGGTTCTCGAAATCGGGGCACTGTAGCCATGACTGAGGGCCCGCGTGAGAAGATGCTCAAGCGGCTGCGAGCATACCGGGACCGCAAGCTGTTCGAGGCAGTTGGCGCCGCTTTGTATGAGGCAGCGGACGCTGTCCGCGCAGAAGCGTCTCGCTCGATCACGGCTGGCAGTGTCAGCGGCAAGGGGCATGTCCCGAGCATCCCGGGTACGCCGCCAAATAACGATTCGAGCAACCTGAGGCTCAACATTCGAGTTAGCCAAAGCCGCCCGGATAGAAGCCGCGTCACTTCGCATGCGTCCTATTCAGCGGTGCATGAATTTGGAAGCAGCACTCATCCAGCCCGCCCGTTCCTAAGACCCGCTCGCGACAAAGTGAAACCAGAAGCTGAGCGGATACTCGAAAAGCGGATCAACCGCGCAGTTAAGGTATATTGAAATGGCAGCAGAGATCGATCCGGTTGTGTTCGAATTTCACGCTCGGACAAATGGCTATCTGGCCGATCTCAAGCGCACGACGCGTACGGTTGACCAACAGATGGGCTTGCAGGAAAAGCGGGTCAGACGCCTTGAGAACGAAATGCGCAGTTCTTCGGGCAAGATCAGCAGCACAATCAAGGGGCTGGCAGGAACGCTCGCAGCCGCCTTCACGGGCCGGGAGCTCGTTGGCTTGCTGGATAGCTTTACGCGGCTGCAGAACAATTTGCGGACCAGTGGCCTCGAAGGAGAGGCGCTGGAAAAGGTGCAGGCTCGCTTGCTGGAAACCTCGCAGCGATACGGCGTGGAACTGGAAAGCCTGACCAGCGTATTCCAAAAGGCCGCGCTGGTGCAGAATGAACTTGGCGCCAGCACAGAACAAATCCTGAAGCTTAACGAAATCACGGCGGCGGCACTCAAGATCACCGGCTCAAGCGCGGCAGAGGCGCAAGGCGCGCTGCTGCAATTGGGGCAGGCGCTGGGTTCGGGTGTTGTCCGTGCCGAGGAATTCAATTCGATTCTTGAAGGCGCATTGCCGCTTGCCCAGGCGGCTGCACGAGGCATTGACGGGTTCGGCGGCAGTGTTTCCAAATTGCGCGCTGCGATTGCGGATGGCCAGATTACATCGCAGCAATTCTTTCAGGGTGTTCTGGGAGGCGGAACGCAGACCTTGGCCGTTGCCGAGAAAGCGACCCTCACGCTTGCTGGCGGACTGACCGCTTTGACGAGCACTCTCACCGACTATTTCGGCAAAGCGGACAAGGCTAACGGCGTCTCAGCCGCCCTTGGTGGCGCGCTCGGCTTGCTGGCCGATAACGTGGGCATCCTGATACCCGCGATCGCCACCATTGCGACGGCGCTGGGCGTTGGGTTCGTTACCAATGCAGTTGCGGCGCGGATTGCAGCGGCTGGGGTCACCGGCTCGCTTGTATCGATGACAGCAGCCGCACAAGCCTCGAGAGCGGCCCTCCTAGCCGCATTTGGCGGTCCAGTGGGCATTGCGATCACCGCAATTGCCATCGGGCTAACCTATGTCGCCACACAGGCGGAGAATGCGGAAGCCAAGACCGAGCGGCTCCGCTCCAAAGCCGAGCAACTGAAAAACGAAGCCGATCAGCTTGAAAAGAATCTCAAGGATGCCGGAGTGCAGGTCGATAACCTCGGCAATAGCGCGGGCGGAGCGTCCGGCGGCGTCGATGACCTTACTAGGTCGATGGAAACGGCGCGCAAGAAAGCGGCGGAACTCGCAGACCAGGCAGGATTCACGGCCAACAAACTTGCTGCACTGGGCTTTCAGGAGGCGAAGAAAGAGCGGCAATCGATTGAGAACGCGCTACGCCAAGCCAAGACAAGCCGGGGGTCACAGACACGGACAGGTGACTTCCTGGCTACCAATGCGGGCAATGAGATTATAGCCAGCCTTGAACAGCAATTGGCGGGCGCGAAGTCCGTTGAAAGCGCGGCACTACGCCAGCAGCGACTAACGGCCCAAGCTATCGGCACGGGCGTCACATCGGAAGTTCCGACTAGGGCGGGTTCCGGATCATCAGTGGAAAAGAAGCCCAAGAAAACTAAGACAGGTGGCTCCGGCCCTTCCGGTCCATCCGCCGGGGATATTGAACAGCGGTTCAAAGACGAACTGGCAGGCGTTGCCGACCGTGCGCTGTCTGCCCAGATCAGCCTTGCCACCAACATAGATGATCGCGCCGAACTGGAATTGCGCGGTGTAGAGGCCGCTCGCAAGCGCACCCTCGCATCCATCGATGCCGACGCCGATTATAGCCAAGCGCAAAAGGACCGGCTGAAAGCGGCAGTTGAAACGCTGGTATTCGAGGAACGCGCCTTAATCGAATTCAACCGCAAGGCTGATAGTGAGCGCGAACTGGCAGACTTGGCCGAAGAGAGTTTTCGCGCTGCCGAGGATGCCTTGCGCCTGCAATTTGAATTGGCCGATACCGATGCCGAACGCCGCGCATTGGCCTTCAAGATATTGGCCGCAGAGGATGAATATCTAAAATCCAAGCTGGAAGCGGTGATTGCCAGCGATACCATTGCAGAAGCCGAGAAAAACCGCGCCCGCATTGCCTTGGCCGGGATCAATGACACGGCAGGCGCTCGCCGTGAGGTCGTGGCGCGGCAGAACGAAGGCGCGCTGGCCCGGTTCGCTCGCGGGACACTGGACGTTGATGCACGGATCGAAGAATTGGCCGTGCGCAAGATCCAGGACATCAACGATACGATTGCAGATACGATGGCCAAGCAATTCGGCATCAAAGACAAGTTCATTGCGGATCTGCTGTCCGTATTCCTTGACCAGGCATTGTTCGGACCGCTGGCAAAGGGATTGTCCAGTGCCGGGGGTGGTGGCGGCTTGTTCGGCACGATACTTGGCGCGGTTGGCTTGTTCGCTGGCAGCGGCGGCAACAGTTCCGCGGGTTCAACAGACGGCGGGGTTAGCGGCGCTTTGGGTTCGATATTTGGCCGTGCATCAGGCGGGGCGGTTTCGGCCGGCCAGATATACCGCGTCAATGAAGGCGCGTCCTCGGGCAGGGTAGAGGCGTTTCAGCCAAGTGGCAGTGGCGATATCATCCCGCTCGGCCGCATGGATGTTCTGCGCGGCGGTGGGGGCGGCAATCAGATTGTCACCGTGCGCCTCGCCTTGTCCGGCGATATCGACGCAAAGATCGACCAGCGTAGTGCGCAGGTGGCCGTGGAAGTAACGCGGCAGGCCGCTCCGAGCATCATCGATGCAGCATCAAACGAAACCCTAAGGCGGTCGGGGAGGCCGAGACTATGAACGATAAGGCAAACAGCGCGGCATTTGTCGAGCTTGAAAGCGGCAGTCATGAGATAGCGGCAATCATACTGCAATCGCTCGTATCTAAGGCAGAGCGGGAAGGGTCACCAATCGAACCAGTGGATTTCATCGGAGCGGCGGCAGCATTGTTGGAAAGTGCTTGGCATCTGGCAAAGATGGCGGGGCCGGAACATCGCGAGGGATATGCCCAGATAATCCAGTCGCATGCGGAGGCCATACGTTCTCTGCCGTGAACTTGGCGAGGCGGGGGAATCAAAGTGGGGTGCAGTGCTGCTGACCGGCAACCGTCCGGTTGCGTCGGAAGCAAACCGGGCGCAATGCCACATGGAACAATGGGAGCATCATGAACAAATACCTAATTGGATTCGCAGCACTCGTGTTTCCTGTGCAGGCGCAGGCATCGGAATTTTTCGCCGAACGCGGCGGATGGACGGTGATGCAGAGCGATGACAGCTGCACCATGGGGATGGAGTATGCCGGTCCGGGATCGACAAGTCTGTTGCTGATGAAATCCCTTGATGGCGGACTCACCGTAGGGGTGCAGAATGCGAACTGGTCCGCCAAGGACGACGCAGAATATGACATCACGCTGATGGTGGACGAGACGAGCTTTGGAGGTGGTAAATCGTTCGGGTACGGGGGCTACAAGTCTCGCGGTTTTATGACCTTACTTGCGCCGGAGTTCGAGGCGGTGTTCGGGGCTGGCGACAGTCTCCATGTTTTTCTCGGAAGTGAACGTATCGACCAGCTCAGTCTTGATGGAACGGCGGGGGCGCTCGAACAGGTGAACCGTTGCCTGGTCAAGTTGCGGGCCATCGGCGATGCAGCCAAGCGCGAGAAAGCCCGGTGGGAGCATCTTCCGGCCGATCCATTTGCATCCACAGTGCCAGCGCCACCCACAGGGCCACGCAATCCGATACCGCAGTACGCGGAAAATTGGGGCTCTACGAACGACTACCCATCACGCGCTCTACGTGAAGGGCGCGAGGGCATCGCATTTTATGAGGTGACAGTCGGAATGGATGGCCGAGTGATATCTTGTAGGATCGCACAGACCAGCGGGCACGCTGATCTCGACGAATCGACCTGCCGAAACGTTTCTAGAAGAGGGCGCTTCAATCCCGCGCTCGATCTTAGTGGAAAACTCATCGAGGGCGTTTGGGCTGGCCAAACGAAATGGGAGATTCCAGATTAGCCCATCCCGAGAAACACCACAGAAATCACTCAAATGCAGATGGGGGATGATTGAGGGAACTGGCAGGTAAACCGTTGAAATTTTTAAGCGATTTCAACGGCTTACCTAGGTTGAGTGGCTCCCCGAGTTGGATTCGAACCAACGACCAAGTGATTAACAGTCACCTACTCTACCGCTGAGCTATCGGGGAACAACATCTCCGCTGCCTTGGTGGGCAGGGGTGAGCCTATATGCAGGCCGGTTTCGTTTGGCAAGTGGCTGGTCGCGAGCAATGCGAAAAAGTCAGACCAGGAACTGTTCAGCCACGATCCGTTCGTCCAGTGAATGGCCGGGATCGAACAGCAGCGTCAGCTGCGCCTCGCTCGCGATTTCGAGCGAGACCTGCGCAATGTCGCGCACTTCTTTCTGATCGGCGACTGCCGACACGGGCCGTTTGCGCGGGTCGAGCACGCGAAGCCTAATCCTGCTGCGATCCGGTAATATCGCGCCGGCCCAGCGGCGTGGGCGGAAAGCGGAAATCGGGGTCAGTGCCAGCAATTTGGAATCAAGCGGCAGGATCGGGCCATTGGCGGACAAATTGTAAGCAGTCGAACCAGCTGGCGTGGCCACCAGTACGCCGTCACAGGCCAATTCCTTGATCCGTACCGTTTCATTCACGGTCACTTCTATCTTGGCCGTCTGGCGGGTTTCGCGCAGCAGAGAGACTTCGTTGATGGCGTAAAAATTGTGGTGCGTACCGTCCTGAGTCACTGCCTCCATCTTCAGCGGGCCAATGGCGATGGCACGTGACCGATTTACCCGGGCAAGGAAGTTCGACCTGCTGCGCCGTTTGTTCATCAAAAAGCCCACCGTTCCCAGATTTAGTCCATAAGCCGGGATCACGCGCCCGCTATCGAGCATATGGTGCAAAGTTTGCAGCATGAAGCCATCGCCGCCAAGCACCACCACGGCTTCCGCCTCTGCCAAGGGTACCCAGTCGACCAGATGGCGCAGTTCGGCCTCCGCTTCCCTCGCCTGATCGGTATCGGATGCGAGCAGGGCCAGGCGGGTAAAATTATGTCTGTCGGTCATAAGTCCGCTCCCCCTGTGTGTTGCGGCCAATAGGTCGCGGCGCATGGTGTGTCTGTGTCCCTATGGGCCGCTGTGCCATTTGGCAACGCATCCGACAAATCGCAGGCACACAATAAATTTCGCGTTACGGCAACATCATGGCAAGTATTCAACGCATGATCCAAACCGACCTGAGAGACGTTCTGACCGGGCTTGCCTGCACCGAAGCGGTACAGGACCGGTTGAACGAATGGCAGCAACAGGCAAATGATGAAGGGCGCGCCGCGTCCGTTCACATCATGGTGCTGGCGCTCGGGCGGTTCGACACGGTCAATCTGGCCTATGGCGAGGCGGCAGGCGACGGGGCGCTGGTTACCGTGGCACAGCGGATCGGACATTTCTCTGACGATGAATTCGAAGATGGTGACTGGATTGCCGCACGTATCGGTGGCGGGAAATTCCTGCTTGCGGTGCGTGAAGCGTGCAGCCGGGAGCGGTGGCAATGGCTGGGAGAAGCCCTGGCGGACGCCGTCGCCCATCCTATTGCCGGACTGGAAGATGCCGCCACCCTGCGTTTGTGGCCGCGCGTTGCCCTGATGCGGGCTATGCCGGGGGAGGGGGCGAAGATGATCTTCGACCGGTTGGGCCAGGCATTGGAACAGGCGCAACAGAGCCATGGCCAGCGCGTTGTTTGGGCCGATGGCGTCCACACCCCGCGCGGGCGGCCCAATGCGCAATTGGAAGCCGATTTGCTGGCCGCGCTCGACCGGGGCGAGATCGAGGTGGTGTATCAGCCGCAATACAGCCTGCCCGATGACCGGTTGATCGGGGCGGAGGCACTGGCCCGCTGGCAACATCCGCAATTGGGCCGCATTGGTGCCAGCACGCTGTTTGCGATTGCCGAACGGGCCGATCATCTAGCTCCGCTTTCGCGCCATATTGCCGAACGGGCGCTGGGGGAAGCTGCGCATTGGCCGGTTGAGATGCGCCTGTCGCTCAATGTCACACCGGCTGATCTGGCCGCCGCCAGTTTTGCCAGAGAGCTATTGGCGATGATTGCCGCATCCGGATTTGCTCCGGGTCAGTTGACGCTGGAAATCACCGAACATGTATTGCTGGCCGAACTCGAACGATCGGCCGCAATGCTGGGTGATCTGCGGGGCAGCGGGGTGCGAATTGCGCTCGATGATTTCGGTGCCGGTTTCTGCAACTTCCGATACCTTCAGATATTGCCGCTGGACTACCTCAAACTTGACCGGGCGATGGTGGAAGGGATCGCAGAGGCACCAAAAGATCTGGCTGTGTTCCGGGCAATTGTGGCGATGTCCAAGGCATTGGGGCTCAAGACGATTGCAGAGGGTATAGAGACGCAGTCCCAGCGGGATCTGATCGCCAGCGAAGGGTGCGAGTTTTACCAGGGGTTCTTGCGGGCAGCACCGATGGAAGCCGAGGAATTCGCGGTTCTGGCGCTGCGGGCCTGCTGACAGATCAGCGCCTGGCGGCTTTCCGGGCAATATTGCTTAGGCCCTTGGTCAGCTGGAAGAGGCCATTCAGGCGTGAGATCGGATCGCTCCACGCCCGGTTGATCACCAGTTTCATATCGGGGCGCAATTTTGCGGTATCGCCCAGCCGCTCGACATAGGACAATAGTCCCATCGGATCGGAAAAATCGTCCTTGTGGAACGTCACTAGCGTGCCGCGCACGCCGACATCGATCTTTGAAATATTGGCGGCAATCGCCTGATGCTTGATTTCGATCAGACGGATCAGATTGCTGGTCGGCTGCGGCAGCGCGCCGAATCGGTCGATCATTTCCGCCGCCATCGCCTCGATCTCTGCCTTGTCCTGTGCGTTGTTGAGGCGGCGATACAGTGCCATCCGCACGGTCAGATCAGGCACATAATCTTCCGGGATCATGATCGGTGCATCGACGGTAATCTGCGGGCTCAGCTTGGCCGTATCGCGTTCCAACCCGGTGTCCCCGGCCTTTACCGCCATGATCGCATCTTCCAGCATCGACTGGTATAATTCGAATCCAACCTCGCGGATGTGGCCCGATTGTTCGTCACCCAGCAAATTGCCTGCACCGCGAATGTCGAGATCGTGGCTGGCGAGCTGAAACCCGGCGCCGAGGCTGTCGAGATCGCCCAGCACCTTCAGGCGTTTCTCCGCAACTTGGGACAATTGCTGGTCCCGCGGGTGGGTGAGATAGGCATAGGCGCGCAGTTTCGACCGGCCCACGCGGCCGCGCAACTGGTACAATTGGGCCAGCCCGAAACGGTCGGCACGGTGGATGATGATGGTGTTGGCGGTGGGAATGTCGAGCCCGCTCTCGACGATCGTGGTCGACAGCAGCACCTCGTATTTCCGGTCGTAAAACGCGCCCATCCGCGTTTCGACTTCGGTCGGGGACATCTGGCCGTGCGCGCTGATCGCTTTGATCTCGGGCACATGTTCATGCAGCCATTCTTCCACGCTGGCCATGTCGGCAATGCGCGGGACCACGATAAAACTCTGCCCGCCACGGTGGTGTTCGCGCAGCAAGGCCTCGCGCATCACCATATCGTCCCATTCCATAACATAGGTGCGCACGGCCAACCGGTCGACCGGTGGGGTCTGGATGGTGGACAGTTCGCGCAGGCCCGCCATCGCCATCTGCAGCGTGCGCGGGATCGGCGTGGCCGTTAGCGTCAGCACATGGACATCGGCGCGCAGCTGTTTCAGCTTTTCCTTGTGGGTCACGCCGAAGCGCTGTTCCTCGTCCACGATCACCAGGCCGAGATCCTTGAATCGGGTCGATTTCGACAGGATCGCATGGGTGCCGATCACCACATCCATCGTGCCGTCGTCCAGTCCCTTGCGGGTGTCGGTCATTTCCTTGGCCGGGACGAGTCGCGACAGGCGCCCGATTTTCAGCGGGAAACCGGCGAAACGTTCGGCGAAATTGGTGTAATGCTGCCGGGCGAGGAGGGTGGTCGGCGCGACCACGGCGACCTGCTGGCCGTTCATGGCCGCGACGAACGCCGCGCGCAAGGCAACTTCGGTTTTGCCGAAGCCGACATCGCCGCATACCAGCCGGTCCATAGGACGTCCGCTTTCCAGATCGGCCAACACATCGGAAATCGCGCGGTCCTGATCGTCGGTTTCTTCCCACGGAAAACGGTCGACAAACTGGTTGAAACTGGTGCCGTCCGCGCTGAGAATTGGGGCCTTGCGCAGGGCACGGGCGGCGGCGGTTTTCATCAATTCGCTTGCGATTTCGCGAATGCGTTGCTTCATCCGCGAGCTGCGGCGTTGCCATGCCTCGCCCCCGAGCCGGTCGAGCTGGACAAATTCTTCGGACGAGCCGTAGCGCGACAGCACTTCGAGATTTTCGACCGGGATGTAGAGTTTGTCGCCCCCGGCATACTCGAGGCAGACGCAATCATGCAGGCTCTTGCCCGCCGCGATCGGTTCCAGCCCGAGATATCGCCCGATGCCGTGATCGCTGTGAACCACCAGATCGCCGGTGCTGAGCGCGGACAATTCGGCCAGGAAGGCGTCGGCATCCTTGCGCTTCTTCTTGCGGCGGACCAGCCGGTCGCCCAGGATATCCTGTTCGGTCAGCAGTTCCAGCTGGTCGTTTGCAAAGCCGCTTTCCAGTGGCAGGACCAGTGCCACCGGCTTGCCTTTGGCAGACAGGCCCAGGGCTTCCTGCCAGCTATCCGCCAATGCGGTTTCGGTCCCTGCTTCCGATAGGATCGAGGCAATGCGGGCGCGGCTGCCGGTCGAATAGGCCGCGAGCAGCGGGCGTTTGCCGTTCTTGGCTAGGGATTGCAAATGTTGCGCGGCGGCGCTGTAGATATTGTCCCCTCGCGCGCGTTCGGGTGTGAAATCGCGGGCGGAGGTAAAGCCGAAATCGACCACTGTCTTGCCCGGCGGTTCGGCAAAGATGCTGGTCTTGTGAACCGGCCATTCTTTCAGGAAGCCCTGATATTCGGAGCCGGTCAGATACAGTGCATCCTCTGCGATCGGACGGTAACTGCCAGCTTTCTGGCCCGCCGCATCCTGACGCGATTGGTGATATTCGGTAATGTCCGACAGCCGTTCTTCCCCGGCAGAGATCGCGCCGCTGTCGATAATGATCTGGTCATCCTTGGACAGGTGATCGAACAGCGTCGTCAGATTGTCCTCGAACAGGGGCAGCCAATGTTCCATCCCGGCCTGCCGCCGCCCTTCGCTGACTGCCTGATACAGCGGATCACCCGTCGCCGCCGCGCCGAACATCTCGCGATACCGGCCGCGGAACCGCTTGATGGTATCTTCATCCAGCAAGGCTTCGCTGGCGGGCAACAGCAGATGTTCCTTCAGGATGCCGGTGCTCATCTGCGTGCCGGGATCGAACAGGCGCAGGCTTTCCAACTCGTCACCGAAGAAATCGAGCCGCAGCCCCTGTTCCAGACCGGACGGGAAGATGTCGAAAATCGACCCGCGCACGGCAAATTCGCCTGCGTCGATTACGGTGTCGGTGCGTGAATAGCCCTGCCGCATCAGCAAATGCGTCAGGCTGGCATGCCCGATTTGCGTCCCTGGTTTGAACAGCCGGACCGATTCGCGAATCCGGAACGGCGTCAGCACACGTTGCAGCACCGCGTTGACCGTGGTGACCAGCAATTGCGATCCGCGCTTGCCGGTTTGCAAGCTGTGGAGTGCCGAGAGCCGTTTTGCACTTACCGACAGTGCGGGGCTCGCGCGGTCATACGGCAGGCAGTCCCAAGCCGGAAATTCGATGACTTCCAATTCAGGCGCGAAGAAATGCGCAGTGTCCGACACCGCCCGCATCGCAGCATCGTCTGCCGCGATAAACACCGCGCGCCCCTTCGACGCGCGCGCCAGATCGGCCAGCACCAGCGGCTGCGATCCTCGCGCGACGGAGGACAGGGTCAGCGATATATTCGCATCAAGAATGCGGGAAAGGTCTGGCATTACAGGCTCTATCGGTGGTGAAAACGGGGGGTCCCGTCAGCGGGGTATTTCGACGTAATCGAGCCGCATCATCAGGTCCATCTGCGGACCAGCAATGTGCTCAGGTACTTCCTGGGTTTTCAGCGCCCATGCCATGATTTCCACGTCTTCTTCATCGAGCAGCGTTTCGTACCATACGAGTTCCGCTTCGCCCCAACTTGTGTAATACCGGTCGAAGAAACCGCCGATCATGTAATCCGCTTCGCGCGTGCCGCGGTGCCAGCCGCGGAATTTGGCGCGGGCAAAACGGGTTTCGAGGGAGCTTTTGTCGGGCATAGAGGCCGGTTAGGGCACTCGCCATTGCCGTGCAAGCGGCTATAGAAAGACCATGCGCCCCGAAGCCCTCAATCCCCTGTTTGTCGAGACCGAGGCGCTGGAGGGCGTGGGGCCGAAACTCAGGAAACCGCTGGCGAAACTCGGGCTGTCCCGGGTGCGCGATATCATTTTCCATCTGCCAGAACGCTTCGTCACCCGCCACGCCATTGCCGATCTGGATGCGGGCAGCGAAGGGGAGCAGATCATCGTTGCGCTGACTCCGATCGAACATCGCAGTTCCAGCGTGCGCGGGCCGTACCGCGTACTGGCGCAGGACGAGGTAGGCAATGTCTGCTCGCTGACCTATTTCGGCCGCGCCTCCTATACCGCCAAAAAACTGCTGCCGGTGGGGGAGAAACGCTGGGTTGCCGGGCGGCTCGACCGTTATGGCGATATGCTCCAGATTGTTCATCCCGATCATGTTGTGGCCGATGGCGGCGATACGCTGGGGCGGCTGAGCGAACCGGTTTACCGCCTGTCCGAAGGGCTGACCCAGGCCAAACTTGCGGGACTGGTGGAGCAGGCGCTGGGCCGGCTGCCGGAAATGCCCGAATGGATCGAGCGGGCCCAGCTGGCCAAGGCAGGCTGGCAACCCTGGGCGGACGCCTTGCGCGCGGCCCACAAATCCGAGGATGCCGGCCCGCGTGACCGGCTCGCCTATGATGAATTGCTCGCCAACAGCCTGGCGCTGATGCTGGTGCGGGCGGACAATCGCGCGCGCAAGGGACAGCCGCTTAGAGGCGACGGGTCTTATCGCGGCAAGTTGCAATTGCCGTTCCCGCTCACCGGCGCGCAGACCCGCTCCATTGCCGAAATCGAAGGCGACCTGCAGCAGGAAGCGCCGATGCTGCGCTTGCTTCAGGGCGATGTCGGCGCAGGGAAGACCGTGGTTGCGCTGGAGGCGATGCTGATCGCGGCGGAGGCCGGTGCGCAGGCGGCAATGCTGGCACCCACCGAAATCCTGGCGCGGCAGCACTATGAAACCCTGCGCAACATGGCTGCACCCACCGGTGCGCAGGTTGCGCTGCTGACCGGGCGTGACAAGGGCCGGGCGCGCGAATCGATCCTGATGGGGCTGATGGACGGCAGCATCCAGATCGTGGTCGGCACCCATGCGATATTCCAGGATACAGTGAATTACCGCAATCTGGGCCTGGTGGTGATCGACGAGCAGCACCGCTTCGGGGTTGCCCAGCGGCTGATGCTGGCCAGCAAGGGCAAGCGCACCCCGCATACGCTGGCGATGACCGCCACGCCAATCCCCCGCACGCTGACGCTGGCGCAATACGGCGAGATGGATGTGAGCCGCCTCGATGAAATGCCGCCCGGCAGGCAGGCGATTGATACGCGGGTGGTGGCGCAGGAACGGCTGCCCGATGTGGTTGAGGCGGTGGGGCGGCATATTGCCTCTGGTCAACAGGCCTATTGGGTATGCCCGATGGTGCGCGATAACGAGACTGACGACATCGCCGCCGCCGAGGAGCGCTACGCGTCCCTGCACGAACGGTTCGGCGAGGGTGTCGTGCTGGTCCACGGCCAACTAAAGCCCGAGATGAAAGACGCCGCGATGGAGCGATTTTCCAGCGGTGCTGCAAAATTGCTGGTTGCCACCACGGTGATCGAGGTCGGGGTCGATGTTCCGGCATCAACCCTGATGGTGATCGAACAGGCGGAGCGGTTCGGCCTCGCGCAGCTGCACCAATTGCGCGGCCGGGTGGGGCGCGGTTCGGAGAAGTCTGTCTGCCTGCTGCTGCGCGGCCCCACCATGTCCGAAACCGCCCGCGAACGGCTTGCCCTGATGCGAGAGACGCAGGATGGATTCCTGCTGGCGGAGGAAGATCTGCGGCTGCGGGGCGGCGGCGAACTGCTCGGCACCCGCCAGTCGGGCGATACCCCGTTCCGGGTCGCGACGCTGGAACAGATCACTCGGCTGCTGCCGCTCGCCCATGATGATGCGCGGCTGTTGATGGAACGTGATGGCGGCCTGTCCGGGTCGCGCGGTGAAGCGGCGCGGATGCTGCTGTATCTGTTCGAGCGGGACTGGGGCGTCCAGATGTTGCGCGGGGGTTAGGTTCCGTCTGACAGCAGACGCGCCACCAGCGCTTCGGCAGCCGCGCTGACATCGGCCCAGGTCGTTTCGAAATCTTCCTGATCGCCGTAATAGGGATCAAGCACCGGCTGCCCCTCGCGGCCATCGACCACATCCAGCAACAGGGCAATTTCCGCAGTTGCGCCGCCCGGTGCGCGCCGCCGGATATCGGTCAGGTTTGCATTGTCGAGTGCGAAGATATGGGTGAAAAACGTGTAATCCGCCGCCGCAATCTGCCGGCCTTGGTATTTCAGGATATCAACTCCGTAACGTGCGGCAATCACGATGCTGCGCGAATCTGGCGGGCTGCCGACGTGATAGGCAGCAGTCCCCGCGGAATCGGCAATTGCCTCCAGCCCGGCCTCTGCCGCCGCCTTGCGAAAGGCCGCCTCTGCCAGGGGCGACCGGCAGATGTTGCCAAGGCAAACAAACAGCACGGATGGAGTTGTTTTCATTTCTTCCATCTATCCCAGCAGATGCGAACCTTAACACCCGTCATATTTTCTTGACCCAGGGGAATCATGTATGATTCAGAAACTCTCCATAAATCGTGGGGGGGTCAGATGTTCAAGGCGAGTGTGGTCAGCACGGCGATAGAGAAAGATTTTGAGGCGCGTCATCCGGTGTATCACAAGTCGCGGCGCGGGGGGTTGGTGATGCTTGCAGGCGTGATGCTGGAGGTGCGCAGCGCCA
>JBGSJO010000022.1:0-15979 GCA_041741895.1 Pontixanthobacter sp. | reverse complement strand
CGCCGGTCACTCGCAGCATCCAGCAATGCTTTTTCGATTGCTTTCAACCGGCCTACGGTAGTTATTTTATTACCAAGTAGGTCCGTAACATAGAAATTATCGACCGCACGCTCACCATAAGATGTGATGTGTGCTGAATATACCACAAGCTGGTTTTCAAAAAGCGCCCGGGCCAGCCGGTTCAGCAGCGCCGGACGGTCGCGGGCGTTCACTTCGAAAACGGTGAATTTGTTGGATGCCTTGTTGTCGAAAATCACCCGCGGACGTACTTCGAATGCACCGGCCCGTGCACGCGGCAGGGGCCGCTTCGCCAATTGCGGAACCAGTTCGATCCGACCCGCCAGCGCATCGGCAATCGACCTTTTGATCCGGTCGATCTGGCCCGGTTCGTGGAAGGGATTGCCCAGCGGATCCTGAACCAGAAAATTGTCCACCGCCCAGCCATTGCGGGTGGTGTGGATGCGCGCGTCAATAATATTCGCGCCGGCCAGATGGATGCCGCCCGCGATGCGGTAAAACAAACCGGGGTGGTCCGAAGCGATGACGCTGACGAGTGTCGCCCCGCGCAATTCGTCATATTCGCAATGGATCGAGAGTTCTTCCTGGAGGCCGCGCGCAACCGAAAACTGCACTAGATTGCGGGCAATGATCTCTTCGGGTTCCGCCACCCAATAGGCATCGCCGAACAATCGGTCGAATTCGCTGATCAGATGCGCCTTGTCCCCCATCAACCCCGCAACGGTTTCCTTCTTGAAGGCAACCCGCTGCGAACGGCCATGGCGCATATGACCCAGCCGCAGGCGTTCCTGTGCGGCATCTGACAATTCGCCCAGCAATTGCCGTTTCCAGCTATTCCAGACCCCGGGGCCAACCGCGCGTATGTCAACTGCGGTCAACATCATCAGGTGACGCAATCGTTCGACACTTTGCACCTCTGCCACGAAGTTTTCGATGGTGCGGGTATCGGACAGGTCGCGTTTGAACGCGGTTGCGCTCATCAGCAGGTGATGCCGCACCAGCCAGGCAACCAGATCGGTTTCTTCCTGGGACAGTCCGAAGCGCGGACATAGCCGCTCGGCGACTTCGCCGCCCAGAACCGAGTGATCGCCGCCCCGGCCTTTCGCGATATCATGCAGCAACACCGCGACATAGGCAGCGCGGCGGGAACTTACCTTGTGGATCAGCTGGGATGCACGGGGATGGTCTTCCACCAGCTCGCCGCGCTCGATCTTGCTCAGCAGCCCGATGGCGCGGATGGTGTGTTCATCGACCGTATAATGGTGGTACATGTCGAATTGCATCTGCGCATTCACGCGGGCGAAATCGGGCACGAATTTGCCGAACACCCCCGCTTCGTTCATCCACCGCAGGACCTTTTCCGGGTCGTTTCGACCGGTCAGCAGGTCCAGGAAAAGCGCGTTGGCGCGAGGATCCTTGCGGATTTTCGACGTAATCAGCCCGGCATCGCGGTCTGCCTGGCGCATGGTTGCCGGATGGATTTCCAGCCCTTCGGTTTCGGCGATCTGAAATATTTCGATCAGGCGCACCGGATCCCTGGCGAACCAATCATCGGTGGGTGCCTCGATCTTGCCGCCAAATACCCGGTACCCCTTGACCGTGCGGGGCCGGGCCCTGAAACCGGCGAGCAAGCCATGCCGGGCGCGGGTCTGGGCGAATTGCGTGTCGATATGGCTCAGGAACACCGCGGTCAGGCTGCCAACGCGCCGTGCTTGCAGGAAATAGAATTGCATGAACCGTTCGACCGCGCTTTTGCCGGGCCGGTCGGCAAAATTCATCCGCTGGGCTACCTGCCGCTGGAGATCGAAGGTCAGCCGGTCTTCGGCGCGCCCGGTGATGATGTGCAGATGGCAGCGCACTGCCAGCAGGAAACTTTCCGCGCGCCGGAAAGACCGGTATTCCAGCCGGGTCAGCAGGCCCGCTTCGACCAGATCGGCCCCGCTGCGGACCTTGTGAATATATTTGCCGATCCAGTACAGCGTCTGCAGATCGCGTAGGCCGCCTTTGCCGTCCTTGACGTTGGGCTCGACGACATAGCGGCTGTCGCCCATCCGTTTGTGCCGGGCGCTGCGTTCTTCCAGCTTTTCGGCAACGAATTTGCGTTCCGTCCCGGCGACAACTTCAACATAGAACCGCCGCCTGACGTCTTCGTATAGATCGCTGTCGCCCCACAGGAAACGCCCTTCCAGCAGCGATGTGCGGATGGTCAGATCTTCCTTTGCCATGCGCACCGTATCATCGGGGGTACGGCTGGAATGGCCGACCTTCAGGCCAAGGTCCCACAGGAAATACAGGATCGCCTCGATCACCTGTTCGCACCATGGGGCATGGCGGGTGGGGGTGAAGAACGCGATATCGACGTCGGAATGCGGGGCCATCTCGGCGCGGCCGTATCCCCCCACAGCCATGATACTCAGCCGTTCGCCGGTCGACCGGTTGTTCGAAGGATAGACATCGCGCACCACGTGATCGTGGATCAGGCGGACCAACTGGTCGACCAGGAAGGCCTGGCCCGCGCAGCATTCATGGCCGGAAGACGGCTTTTCTTCCAGCCGGCGGGCCACTTCGGCGCGCCCATCATCCAGCGCGCTGCGTAGCAGGGTGACGATTTCGGGCCGGGCATCGGCGCCCTTGTCGGAAGCGATCTGCGCAATCGTGCTACCGATGGCCCGCCGATCGATGATCGCGCGTTGGTTGGGGATCCGCACTTTATTCACTGGTCGTCAAAATCCCCGACTGTCTGGGCCTGATGGTTCTGCCCCGATGGTTCAGATGGCGTGATCTTCAACCGGCCTCCATCGATGTAGCATATTGTTCACGCAAGGTTTTTTTGTCGATTTTCTGCGTGCCCAGCTTGGGCAGTGGCTCGTCCGCTTGCCACAGGTGGGCAGGAAGCTTGAAGGGCGCAAGCTTGCCGTCGAGAAAAGCGCATAATTCCTCACGGCTCAAGGTCTTGCCATCGCGCACGAGATAGATCGCACCGACCACTTCGCCAAATCGTTCGTCGGGCAGGCCGAATACCGAACATTCGATCACATCGTGATGGGCATACAGTGCCTGTTCGACTTCGATGCAGGAGATATTCTCCCCGCCGCGAATGATGATGTCTTTCTTGCGGTCGACGATGAACAGATATTCGTCCTCGTCCAGATAGCCCAGGTCGCCGGTGCGGAAATACCCGTCCCTGGTATAAGCGGCGTCGGTGGCTTCGTCATTCTTCCAATAGCCACGGAAATTGGCCACCGTGCGGATGCACACTTCGCCTACCTGCCCCTGCGGCAGTTTGGTGCCGTCATCGTCGAGGATGGCAAGATCGACCAGCGGGCGGCTGGCCCTGCCGGTGCTGCCCGGCTTGGCCAGGTAATTCTCGTTGTAATTGCCGCAGCCGACCGCGTTGGTTTCGGTCAGGCCGTAACCCAGCAGCGGGAAGCTTTCCGGGAAGGATTCCTTGATCTTGGTCACATGATCGATCGGGCGCGGCGCGCCGCCTGCGGCAAAGCTCTTGCAGGAAGTCAGGTCGAACTCGCCGCGGTCGGGATGGGTCGCCATTTCATAGCTCATCAACGGCACGCCGACGAAATAGCTCACCTGTTCCGCTTCGATCAGGCGCATGGCCTCGCGCGCGTTCCATTTGGGCATCATCACTAACTTGCGGCCTATGGCATAGCTTTGCAGGAACAGCGGCACTTCGCCGGTGA
The DNA here is from genome assembly GCA_041741895.1 of Pontixanthobacter sp. Lineage (GTDB taxonomy): Bacteria > Pseudomonadota > Alphaproteobacteria > Sphingomonadales > Sphingomonadaceae > Allopontixanthobacter. The sequence continues at coordinate 12,263 of JBGSJO010000022.1, read as the reverse complement.
CATGGAACAGCGGGACCGCCACCAAGGCGCAGGGCTGTTGCGAAGGCGCATTGCCCTGCTGGGTCAGCAAAATCGCCGCCATCGCCGATTGCGCGACATAGCTCATGGTGCCCGACACCACGCCGCGGTGATCGGACCATGCGCCCTTGGGATAACCGGTGGAGCCGGAAGTATAGAGAATGGTCGCCAGATCGTCCGGCCCCAATTCGGGCAGCGGCGCCGCCGCCGGATCGGCCCACACATTTGCCAGGCCTTCGGGTGGCTGGCCATCATGGCCGATGACTACCAGTTTCGCAGGATGATCGGTGCCTTCCAGCCGCCGCGCGCGCTGTTCATCGGCCAGAACCAGGCTGCATTCCGCCAGCCGGATGCCAAAGGCCAGTTCGTCACCCGTCCAGAAGCCATTGAGCAGGGTAGCGCAGCCGCCAGCCATCACGATACCCATGTAAGATATGATCCAATTGGCGGAATTGCGCGCGGCAATTCCCACCCGGCTGCCGGTTGTGACCTCGTGGCGCGACACGAGGCCGGCGGCGACTGCCTGCGCGGCGGCGTAGGTTTCACCGAATGTCAGCCGGACATCCCCATCGACCAGGAAGGTCAGATCGGCGTTTGCATGACAATAATGGGCGAAATAATGTGTCAGGCTGGGCGGGGCATTCTTGAATGCGGGCAATTGCTGGCCGAACATTTCGTATGTTCCGGTTTCGAAGGGCTGCCCGGGCTGCACCAACGCATCCATTATGGTATTCAGTGCCTGGTCCAGTTCCGTTGCCATCTAGTAGTAACTCCTAATCCCGATTATGCGGACCACCTTGTGTCGGCGGATTCGCGCTGGTCAAATCTTCTGCGGCCCGGTTTGCCCCCACAATGGGGTTTAACCTGCTGCTGGGCTATGCCAAAAGCCGCACGGGTCCAATATGTTGGCCCCTATGCGGTTCTGGTTACTTAAGGGGTAAGCTTCTTGCTGTCACTACTGGCGTCTACGGTAGCATCCGATCCGGTTCAATGGGCCGAGCTGGGCCTTAAACCGGGGATAGAGATCGGATCCTTCACCTTGCGGTATTATTCTCTCGCTTATCTGGGCGGGCTGCTGTTCGCCTATTGGCATTTGTCGAGGATGCTCAAAGCGCCTGGCGCTCCGATGGCGCAGCGGCATGCGGATGATCTGTTTTTCTATTGCACGTTGGGCATCATTCTGGGTGGCAGGCTCGGTTATGCGATGTTTTACGATCCTTCGCTGTTCACATCATTCGAAGGCGACGGGTTCGTAAGTTACCGTCTGCTGCGATTGTGGGATGGCGGGATGAGCTTCCACGGCGGATTGATGGGCGTGCTGATGGCGATTGCCTATGTCAGCTGGCGCGGCCAACTCGGCTTCCTGCGGGTGTGCGACTATATTGCGGTCAATGTGCCGGTTGGCATGATGCTGGGCCGGTGCGCGAATTTTATCAATGGTGAATTGTGGGGCCGGACCAGTGATGTGCCGTGGGCAATGGTATTTCCCGGCGGCGGACCGGCAGCGCGGCACCCCTCGCAGCTGTACGAAGCGGCGCTGGAAGGTGCGATTCTGGTGATCATCCTGCTGTTCGCATTTTGGCGCACCCATGCGCGCTATCGCCCCGGCTTGCTGGTGGGGATGTTCACCACCGGAATTTCGCTCGGCCGGTTCATCGTCGAATTTTTCCGTGAACCCGATGCGCAATTGGCGGAATTCGCGCGCGATACGGGCCTGTCGATGGGCCAATGGCTGACCATTCCGTTGATCGTGCTGGGCATCGTGATCATGGCCCGCGCCTTGATTCGCAAACCGCTGGCCAGCGGAACCGGCAAGGCTTCGCCCGCTGCAGCATGAATGATCCCGTCATGAGCCTGGCAGAAATTTTCCGCCGGCTGATCCGCACGAGCGGTCCGATATCGCTGTCCCGGTTCATGGGGGAAAGCAACGCGCGCTATTACGCGGGCAGGGACCCGCTGGGGGCGGGGGGCGATTTCGTGACTGCGCCAGAAATCAGCCAGATGTTCGGCGAACTGATCGGATTGTGGCTGGCCGATATGTGGATCAAGGCCGGGCGGCCGGACCCGGCACTCTATGTCGAACTCGGCCCCGGGCGCGGTACGCTGGCCAAGGATGTGCTACGCAGCGCCAGGCGGTATGGACTGGTGCCGGCGGTGCATCTGGTCGAAGGCTCGCCCGCCTTGCGCGAAATTCAGCAAGCCACCCTTGGAAACGTCACGTTCCATGATGATTTGACCGGCGTACCCACCCACGCACCGATGCTGCTGGTGACCAATGAATTCTTCGATGCACTGCCGGTCCGCCAATTGGTGCGCGCGGCGCACGGCTGGCGCGAACGGATGGTCGGTCTGGACGGGGAGAAGTTTGCCTTCGTCGCGGGTGATCAGCCGATGGATGCCGCGGTTCCGCGCGACTGGCGCGAAGCGACGCAGGGCACCTTGATCGAAACCTGCCCTGGCGCGGCGGCGGTGATGCTGGAAATCGCAGGCCGTCTGGCAGCGCAGGGCGGGGCCGCGCTGCTGATCGATTACGGGCACAGCGAATTGCGCGGGGGATCGACCCTGCAGGCGGTGCAGGGCCACAGGAAGGTCGATCCGCTGGCGATGCCGGGCGAGGCGGACCTGACCGCGCATGTGGATTTCGAAACGCTGGCGCGGATCGCCCGCTCACGCGATGTCCGCTGGATGGGCACGGTGCCGCAGGGCCAATGGCTGACCGCATTGGGTATCGACATGCGGGCGGAAGCCCTCGCCCGGATGGCACCCGATTACGCCGCACGATTGCAACAGGACAAAAGCCGCCTGATCGCCGATGACCAGATGGGATTGCTGTTCAAAGTTATGGGGCTTGCCGGGCCCGGCTGGCCGGGTGGCAGCGGGTTCGATCACACCTAGAGCATCGTGCTGAAAAGTGGGAACCGGTTTTCAGCCTTTTACGATGCGACAACAGAGAATTAGAGCGGGCGACGCGCGTCGGATTCAATGCAACCCGCTGTTGGGCGCGGGACCGGCAGCGCTTTTACCGGCGATCTTGGCTGCCAATGCGCGCGCGGCCTGGGCGGGGGAGCGTTTATCCTCCAGCCGGTCGACTGCGAAATTGGCCTCGCGCATGATCTCGACCGAAATTGCACCGACCAGCGGGTTGAGCGCTTCCACCAGCGCCTGGTCCTGTGCCGCCAGCGGAGCAATCAGCACCAGCGCGTCATAGGACGGGAACGCCCCCTTGCTATCCTCGATCACCCGCAGCCGGTCTGCCGCCACCCGCCCGTCCGAGGTATAGGCAGAAATTACATCGGCCTCGCCGCCGGTCAGCGCATCATACATGAAGGTGCTCGTGAAATTGCGCTGGCGCGCGAAATTCAGGCCGTAAGCATCGCGCACCTTGATCCATTCGGGCCTTTCGAAAAACTCCACATCGCCGCCGATTGTCAGGCGCGGGGCCTGCCGGGCCAGGTCTTCCATGGTTTCGATACCCAACTGTGCTGCGCGGTCTTCGCGCATCGCCAGGGCATAGGCATTTTCAAACCCGAGCCGTCCCATCACCAAGGTGCCACTGGTTTCCCGTTCCCATCTGACCAGTTCATCATACATTGCCGCACGCCCGGGATTGTCGGCCCGCCCCAACTGGTTGGTCCACAATGTCCCGGTATAGTCGATCGCAATGTCGATGGCATTGCTGGTCAGGGCTTCATGGACCACTGCCGATCCGAGGCCGTCGCGATATTCCACCGAATAGCCTGCATTCTCCAGCCGCTGTCCGATCAGACGGGCGAGGATATATTGCTCGGAAAAATTCTTTGCGCCGATCACGATGGTCTTGTCGTCCGCCGGGCGCTGGGCCAATCCGGCGGCGGCGATGCCTGCCACTGCCAGCATAATTCCGCCCCACACCATCCAGCCTTTGCGCTCGGCAAAACCGCGCTCGATCAAGCCCAGCAGCGCATCGGCAATCATCGCCAGGGCGGCCGAGGCGATGCATCCAGCCAGCACGAGCGCCCAGTTCTGGGTTTGCAATCCGGCAAAGATCGGATCGCCCAAGCTGGGCTGGCCAATCGTGGTCGAAAGGGTTGCCGCGCCGATGGTCCACACCGCCGCAGTACGAATGCCCGCCATGATGTACGGCGCGGCCAGAGGCGCCTCGACCAGCCGCAATTTCTGCCATTTGGTCATGCCGACACCGTCCGCCGCTTCCAACACGCCGCCCGCCATCTGCTCGCGTGCGGTCACTGTATTGCGCAGGATCGGCAGCAGTGCATACAGCGCCAGTGCCAGCAGCGCGGGCAGGAAACCAAGCGTCGGCAGTCCTTGGCCGAAGACTGCGCGCAGGCTCAGCAGGATCGGGAAAAACAGTGCCAGCAAAGCCAGCGCCGGAATTGTCTGGACCAGACTGGCGAGACCCAGGGCAATCTTCGAAACCGGCGGTGACCGGCTGGCCCACACCGCCACCGGCAGGGCAACCACGATACCCAGCGCAAGCGCTGCCGCGGCGAGCAGGACATGCGCGGATAATTTGTCGCCCAACCCGGCCAGAATGGTCAGGATTTCGTTCATTCCGCCGCACCCAGCTGAGCGAGCGCACGGGCCTGTTCACGAGGTACGGCGACCAGCGCCTGGACGATTTCTCCGCCCGCACCAACCAGCAAGGATTGCGGTGTTTCATCTGCCACGATCTGGCCCCCATCCATGACCAGCACCCGGTCCGCGAGCAGCAGCGCCTCGGCCATATCATGCGTGACGATGATGGTGGTCAGCCCCAATTGATCATGCAGCGCGCGCACCCGTTTGCCCAGCCCGTCCCGCGTCACCGGATCCAGCGCGCCGAAAGATTCGTCCATCAGCAACAGATGCGGATTGCCTGCCAGCGCACGCGCCACACCAATTCGTTGGCGCTGTCCGCCAGACAGTTCGTGCGGCATTCGCTGTGCGTATTCCGGCTCCAGCTCGACCAGTGCAAGCAGCTCTGCAATGCGTGCAGCGCTCGCCTTCCCGCCAGCCAGGCGCGGCCCAATAGCGATGTTTTCGGCCACGGTCATGTGCGGGAACAGGCCAACGCCCTGGAAGACATAGCCCATTCGCCGACGCAGTGCAGCAGGCGGCGCGTCGCGCACATCTGCGCCCTCAAACAAAACGCGCCCGCCATCGGGATCGCCCAGCCGGTTGATCATTTTAAGCAGGGTCGACTTGCCCGAACCCGATGCACCCACCAATGCGACAAGACTGCCTGCAGCGATGGCGCAGTCGGTTGGACCAACCGCAATCACGTCGGCGAATTTTTTGGAGACATTTTCAAACTGCAGCAGCGGGCCGGGTGCTTTCGGGGTGGCGGCTTGGTTCATCGCAGTCTGCTCTATGGCCAACGAATGGATAGGTCAAAGGCGTAAGAATCAGCCGATAAGGCCCTAAGCGGGATTGTCAGCCGGGCCGGAACAAAATCGGGCAAACAAACTTGGCCGCAGGGGTGCCGGTTCATGATCTTTGCTGTTTTGCCCCTTTCCTGCCTATGGGAACGCGGTATTTTTTCGCTAGCGTCAACTTCAATGATCCGGCAATTGCTGCCGGGCGATGATCGCAGTGAAAAGGGGGGAGATATCATGGGCAGCACCCCTGGGGCGCGCGGCAACCGCAAGGCCAGCCTGCTATCGCGAATGGTCCGCCGGATAATCCTGTGGTTCTATCACTGGAAGGGATGGAAACTGGACGGCCATCTGCCTGATCTGCCCAAATTCATTATCGCCGGTGCCCCGCACACTTCCAACTGGGATTTCGTTTTTTTCGTGGGCGCGACGGCAGAAGAAGGCGTCCAACCCAATTTCATGGGCAAGAACACGCTGTTCAAATGGCCGATGACCAATTTCATGCTGGATATGGGCGGAATCCCTGTCGACCGGTCTAAAAGCGCCAATTACGTGGGCCAGATCGTCGCAGAATTTGCCGCGCGGGACGAACTGGCGCTGGTGATTGCGGCGGAAGGGACCCGGTCTTCCAAGGGCGAATGGCGATCGGGATTTTATCATATTGCGATGGCCGCTGGCGTTCCGATCGTGCCGGCCTGGGTGTGCAATGAACGGATGATATTGGGATTTGGCCCGCCGATCATGCCCACTGGCGATTATGCAGCCGATCTTGCAAAAATCGCTGCCTATATGCGATCCAGATTGCCTGATTACGAGCGTTTCGAGGTCCTGGAGGCGCAGGCTCAACGACTCATGGAGGGACCCGATCAATGATTGATGCCTTGCTTCTCAACGCGGCCATCCTGCTGGTGCTGGTCCTGATCCTGTGGGCGATATCGGTGCGCATCAACGATGTGTCCTTCATCGATGCATTCTGGGGCGCGGGCATGGGGGTAATGGCAATCGCCAGTTTTGCGCAAGTGCCGGACCCCGGCAATCTGGCGCTGCTGTTGCTGATCATGACCACCGCCTGGGGATGCCGGCTCGGCATCCATCTGTTCCTGCGCTGGCGGCAGGATGGGGAGGATGCGCGCTATGAACGGATGCTGCGCAAGGACCGTGAACGGGGGCGTTTCGCAATTGCCGCCCTGTCCAAGGTGTTCCTGGGCCAGGCAGTGCTGTTGTTCATTACCTGCCTGCCGGCCCAATTGGGCATTCTCGGCAGCGCAGCGGGGGCACCCGTCACGGGCCTCGCATGGCTGGGGCTAGGCGTCTTTCTGGTCGGTATTTTCTTTGAATGGGTCGGTGATTGGCAGCTCAAGCAGTTCAAGGCAGATCCGGCGAACAAGGGCGAAGTCATGGACCGCGGGTTGTGGCGCTATACCCGCCACCCCAATTATTTCGGCGACGCCTGCGCCTGGTGGGGCATCTGGCTGGCGGCGGCATCGCTTGGCTGGGAAGTGGCAGCGTGGAGCGTGATCGGGCCGATTTTCCTGACCTTCACCCTCACCAAATGGTCTGGCGCACCTTTGCTGGAAGGCGGCATGAAGAAACGCCGCCCGAAATATGCCGCCTATATCGAGCGGACTTCGGGTTTCATCCCCATGCCGCCTCGTAGACCCGGCTAAAACGGTCGATCGCCGGGTTGTTGGTCGAAAGGCCCTTTAAGCCGGTCGGTTCATACCTTAAGAGATTGGGGGATCTAAACGGGCGGGAATAATGGCCAGAGAAAGCGGTGTAGACAGTGATTTCGAAAGCGAGCGGGCTGGTCTGGTAGACTTGGCCATGCAGCTAATTGAGCGGCGCGGGACCGAAGTGACCAAGGCGGCGCTGGCTGCCGATACGCAAATGGCACGCGCACGGATCGATCGCTTATTCCCCGAAGAATCCGATCTGTTCGACGCCGTTGTCGAACGCTGGTTCCAGCCGTTGGTGGCGATCATGGAAGAGGTGCTGGCCAGCGACCTGCCGCCCAATCGCAAAATGTATGAATTTTTCGCGCGGCGCTTCATCCATCAACAGGATCTCTATCATGCCAATGCCGCCAGCTTCGCACTATATTGCGAACTTGGCCGCGCTAGGATGGAGGACATCCGCACCTATGTCGATCTGGCCGATCACTATCTGGCTGAACTCATCGCGCAGGCGCAGGCGGACGATTACTTCCCAGGACTGACCATCGATCAAACCCTGTCATTGATCAATCAGATGGTTGTTGGATATACCCAGCCCGACGTGATGATGATGATGGACGGGCGGCTGAACGAACAAAAGCTCGCGCGGATTATCGATACGCTGTTCGCCGGTCTATCGGCAAAGGATGGCGGCGCAGCGGGCGTCGCAGGCCTGCGGATCGCCTGAAGCTGTCTATTTGATTTTGGTGATGCGCCCGGTGGCGGGCAGTTCACGCACCGGGACTGCGCGCAGATATTCCTCCATCGCGTCCAGATCGACCGGTCCGGTGACGCTGTCAGTACCTTGCTGGAACACCGTAAAGCTGTCCCCGCCTGCGGCGAGAAAGCTGTTCATCGTGACCCGGTATGTCGCGGCGGGATCGATCGGCTGGCCGTCCAGCGTCGCCGATACCACCCGGCTGCCCGACGGACGCCGCATGTCATAGGACAAGGCAAAGCCTTCGGAAGCGGAGAAGGTTTGCAGGAACCCGTCATCGTCGAATTGCTGTTCGAGCAAGGCGCGCAATTGCGCCCCGGTATAGCTGCGCGTGATCAGCAAATTGCCGAATGGCTGGATTGCATAGATATCGCCGTAGCTGACGTTTCTGCCATCGACCGGGTCGAGGCTGACCCTGATCCCCGAATTGTTCATCAACGCGATCTGCGCGCTCGCATTGCGCGTTCCCGCAAGCTGTGCATCGGCGATCAGATTGCCCAATTGGCTCTCCTGGGTCGCCGGGCCAGCCTTGGGCGCAGGCCCGCTGACAACGCCCACCTTCCGGTCGGCCGCCGCCTGCGATGCATCGACATAGCGCGCCACATATGCCGCAACCGCGGCATCTGCGGCGAATTTCTCGAAGGCGGGAGTGGCAGGCAACGGGGAGCCGTCAGCGCCGCGTGCTTCGCTTTGCACGATAATGTTGTTCGCACTCGCCGCGATCACGTCGCCCAGTACCGGATCGACGGTCAGCGCAATGTCGGTCAGCATCGATCCGCCATAACCGGCGCTGGTCACCAGGAATTTACGGGCGGGATCGATAGCTGAATAATCGCACACATAGGGCCGGTGCGTGTGGCCGGAAATCACTACGTCGACGCGCGGATCGACCCGAGCCAGAATACCCAGCAGCGCGCCGGTAACCCCGCCGCAGCTTTTGTCGTTGTACCCTACTTCGGTGTACAGCCCTTGATGGATCGACACCACGATCACGTCCACGCCCTGTGCCACCAGCTCGGGCACGAATTTGTTGATCGTGTCCGCTTCGTCGGCAAAGGTCAGCCCGTCCACGCCCAAAGGTGTGACCAGTGTGGGCGTATCAACCGTGGTCAGTCCAATCACCCCGACGGCAATTTCACTCGCTCCGCTGCCGAACCGCTGGATCCCGTAGGGCGCAAACAGGGTGCTGCCGTCCGCAGTAATGACATTGGCGGCGAGAAAATTGAATATTGCACCGGGGTATGGATTTTCCACCTGGCAGGGTTCGCGCAGGGTGAATTTGGTGCAGCCGCCGCGTTGTAAACGCAGCAATTCCTGCCAGCCCCGGTCGAATTCATGGTTGCCGACCGCGTTGAAGCCGAGGCCGATCCGGTTCATCACGCCAATCGACGGCTCGTCGAGGAAGATGGAGGAAGCCAGCGGACTGGCCCCGATCAGATCGCCCGCGGACACGACCATGTTATATTCGTCCTGCGCCCGGTATTTCGCCACGGCGCTGGCCAGATACGCGGCGCCGGCGGCGGGCACTTCCTGAACATTGCCGGCATCATCGATCGGCTGGATCGGCCGCCGGAGCGGTTCCAGATTGCCGTGAAAATCATTCAACCCGATAATCCGCAAAGTCACCGGTTCGGGCGCGGCGGGGGTTTCGGAGATCGTCGCGCAGGCGGACAGGGCGATGGCGGCGAACGCCGGGGCAATGAAACGGGTGATCATGACGGGCGTCTTAGCGGCGCGGTGTGGCATTAGAAAGTCCGTTCGATTGTTGCGTTGCCTGCAGGGTGAAAGATGCTAGGTTTCCCTTCGAAACGAAGTAGCAGAGGCGAGGAGTTTGGGGATGGCGGAGGGGCCGCAGCGAAGCTGCCTGATCATGGGTGCGGGTATCGGGCTGGGTTCCGGTCTCGCCCGCGCCTTTGCGGCGGAAGGGCTGACCGTATGTTTGGCGCGCCGCGCGCGAAACCTGCCCGAGCTGGAACAGTTAGCGGAGGAAATCCGCGGCTCCGGCGGCGCGGCCCACGCTTTCGGGGTCGATGCGCGCGACGAAGCGGAAGTGGCCGCACTGATCGACCGCGTCGAAGCCGATATCGGCCCGCTCGAGGTGGTGATCTTCAACATCGGGGCCAATGTCCGCTTTTCCATTCGTGAGACTACCGCGAGGGTTTTTCGCAAAGTTTGGGAAATGGCGACCTTCGCGGGCTTCCTGACCGGGCGGGAGGCGGCGCGGGTGATGGTTCCGCGCGGGAGAGGCACGATCATCTTTACCGGGGCGACCGCGTCGGTGCGGGGCAGTACGGGTTTTGCCGCCTTCGCCAGCGCAAAGCACGGACTACGGGCACTGGCGCAGAGCATGGCGCGCGAGTTGGCGCCCGAGGGCGTACACGTGGCGCACACCATCATCGACGGGCTGGTCGACGGAAAGTTCGCCCGCGAGAATTTCGCCGATGTGACAGAGCGGGCTGCCGAGGACAGCATCCTCAGCCCCGACGACATCGCGCAGACCTATATCGCGCTGTGGCGGCAGCCGCGTTCTGCATGGACCCATGAACTGGATCTGCGGCCTTGGACGGAGACTTTCTGACATGCCCCAAGCCGTGGAATTCCTGTTTGATTTCGTTAGCCCGAACGCTTATCTGGCTTATTATCCGCTCAAAGATATTGCCGCGCAGCGCGGCGCCGAAATCATCATCACGCCGGTATTCCTGGGCGGGATGCACAAGCTGACCGGCAACGCGCCGCCCTTCATCCGCGACGCCGGGGTGAAGGGCAAGAACGCTTATGCTATGCTGGAGATGGAGCGGTTTATCGCCCGGCACGGGTTTGAGAAATTCCGCATGAACCCGCATTTCCCGTTCAACTCGGTCCAGATCCAGCGGATGCTGGTGGCGGCGAAGGACATGGGGCGGGCGCTGGAATTCATCGACTTCCTGTTACCGCAGATATGGGAACAGGGCGCCGACATGACCGATCCCGAGGCGGTCAAGGCCCTGTTCGCGGCTTCGCCGTTCGATGCGCAGGACTTGTCCGAAAAGATCCAGTCGCCGGAGGTAAAACAACGGCTGGCAGACAACACCGCCGAGGCTGTAGAGCGCGGAGCCTTCGGAATCCCGACCTTCTTCGTGGGCAGCGAGATGTATTTCGGAAAGGATCGTCTGGCGCAGGTAAAGGAAGCGCTGGCTGGCCGCTAGAGCGCCTGCGCTGCGGCCCAGCCGCTGGCCCAGGCCCATTGGAAATTATAGCCGCCCAGCCAGCCGGTCACGTCGACCGCTTCGCCGATCGCGAACAGGCCGGAGACTTTCTTCGCCTCCATCGTCCTGGAGGACAGCTCGGCAGTACTGATCCCGCCCGAGGTAACTTCCGCCTTCGCCAGCCCCTCGCTGCCATTGGGGCAGAAAGGCCATCTAGCCAATCGTGCTTCGGCTGCGTCCAGGGCCTTGTCGGACAGCGCCTGCAAATTGCTTTCGTAGCCGAGGCGGTCCGCCAGCGTGGCGGCGAGCCGGTCGGGCAGAGCTTCTTTCAGTGCGGCGCGAAGCGTGCTGCGGGGCGCGGTAAGCTTGAAATCGCGCAGCCAGCCGCGCGGCCTTCTGGGCAGGAAATCGATCTCCACCATGTCGCCCGGCCGCCAATAGGAGGAAATCTGCAGGATTACCGGGCCGGACAGCCCCTTATGGGTAAACAGCGCCGCTTCGTGAAACTGCACCGTGCCGCAGATCGCATCGACCGGTGCCGATACGCCGGACAGATCGCGGAACAGCACGTCCTCCCCGCCCAGGGTCAGTGGCACCAGCGCGGGGCGCGGCTCGACCACTTTCAAGCCGAATTGCCGGGCCAGTTCATAGGCGTATCCGGTCGCGCCCATCTTCGGGATCGACGGTCCGCCGGTCGCGATCACCAGCCTGTGCGCGCCGTAGAGGGTGCCGTTGGCGGTGACGAGGAACGTGTCCGCGCGTTGATCGACCTCGCGCACCTCCTGCGCCGTCAGGACAGTAACCTCGCCCTTGGCGCATTCGGCCAGCAGCATATCGACCACTTGCTGCGCGCTGCCGTCGCAGAACAGCTGGCCCAGCGTCTTCTCGTGCCAGGCGATGCCATAGGCTTCGATCAGCGCGAGAAAATCGCGCGGGGTGTAGCGGGCAAGGGCGGAATTGGCGAAATGGGGATTGGCAGAAAGGTAGTTCGCCGGACCCGCTCCCAGATTGGTGAAATTGCACCGCCCGCCGCCCGAGATGAGGATCTTCTTCCCCACCTTGTCAGCCTTTTCCAGCACCAGCACCCGCTTGCCGCGTTGCCCCGCCTGCGCTGCGCAGAACAGCCCTGCCGCCCCGCCGCCGAGGATGATGGCGTCGAAGGTTGCGGTCACAGGTTGGTCCGGGGCATCACTCGGGCGCTGGCAGCGCTTCCGCCTGCGCCTCGCGCTGTTCGCGCAGGATCGCCCAACCGGCGAGAAACAGCCCGGCGGCGAGC
>JBGSJO010000021.1:0-21025 GCA_041741895.1 Pontixanthobacter sp. | reverse complement strand
GCTGCGGTCACAATCGCGCTGATGTTGAAAGCCAGCAACGGGACGATTTCGTCGGCAGTTGAGACACCAAAGCTGAAGGCGGGCTCGCTCAGGAAGAAGTTATATATCAAGGACGCGGCAACCGCACCGAGGATCCCTCGTTTAAGGCCCGATCTAGCACCTATCAGGATAACGCCTGTCAGGTAGATCAACACCGACGTAATGGGACGATCAAGCTCCTGGGCCAGGTACGTTCCGGCTGTCGCCAGACCGAAAATGGTCAGATCGGTCAACACACTGACAAGCGGCGCCGACTTGGTGGTGGAGTGGAGCGTTTGTTGCATCCGGCTCCAATAGCAGAGGCTGGGCCAATAAGAGCATATGGCTTTTTTATGCCCCTCAAAGGCCCGGTGAGGCAGCGCCAGTCGTCTAGTCAGGAAGGGCCGACCGGCGATGGTTCACTTTCGCTCACAGGCAGCCCTTATATCTAAGCTTTTCTGGTCTTAAATGGTTTCTTTGACGGAGTAAGCAGACTGGCGTTCTCGGAGACGATCAGAGACGAGTAGCTAAGGATTTGCAACCGGAGAAACTGGTCATCAAGTTGTGAACCATTTCGCGAGCCTTACCGAAAGCGGTTCCAATTCCGCCAGCGAACGCGAAGCTTCCCTGCAACGAAGCGGTGCTGTAGGAGAGCCCATAGCGGGATTTCGCAACCTCCCGCCAAGTCCTGCAAGGGATCAAGTGTTGCCTCGTTTGTGTCGCGTGCATGCGGCTGAATCATTGCGAGGTACCCATGCCCGACCAGTCGACGTCTCCCGCTTTCGCAGAACTCCTTCGTGTATTCCTGCGCATCGGCCTGCTCAGTTTCGGTGGCCCAGCCGGCCAGATCAGCCTCATGCACCGCGAATTGGTGGAGGAGCGCGGCTGGGTCAGCGAGGACGATTACCTCCATGCGCTCAATTTCTGCCATTTCCTGCCTGGACCCGAAGCGCAGCAACTCGCCACCTGGGCCGGCTGGCGGCTGCATGGCTGGCGCGGCGGACTAGCCGCCGGAATGCTGTTCGTCGTCCCCGGGGCCATCATTATCCTTGGCCTCAGCATGCTCTATGCGGTGGCGGCGAACCTCGGTTGGTTCGCGGCGCTCTTTCTCGGGGTTAAAGCCGCGGTGCTGGCGATTGTTCTCCAGGCATTGATTCGAATTGCCGGACGAGCCTTGAACACTCGCTACAAGCAAGCCCTTGCGATGGCCGCCTTTGCGGCACTTTTCCTGTTCGACCTGCCGTTTCCGGCGATCATCCTTGGTGCGGGCGTTCTCGGGGTGGCAATCGCGAAGATGAGGCCGGAATGGCTTTCGGTCGCGGCCAACGGGCCGCAAGCTGAGACCTCTCGGCCGCCCTGGCGCGCGACACTGCAAACGGTGCTGATCTGGGGGATTATCTGGGCTGCTCCGATGGCCATAGTCCTTGTCACGCTGGGCCCGGATCACGTGCTGTGGGATATCGGCACGTTCTTCTCGCAATTGGCCGTAGTGACGTTCGGCGGGGCTTATGCGGTGCTGACCTATATGGCGCAGGAGGCGGTGCACGGTTTCGGCTGGCTTCAGCCAGGCGAAATGGCAGACGGCCTCGGTCTTGCTGAAACCACTCCGGGACCGCTGATCATGGTGACCCAGTTCGTCGGCTATCTGGCCGCCTACCGCGCGCCGGAGCCCTTCACTCCGTTCGTGGCGGGGTTGCTGGGTGCTGGCTTGACCACGTGGGTGACTTTTGCGCCCTGCTTCCTGTGGATCTTCGCGCTCGCCCCGTGGATCGACCGGCTGGGTAACGCGGTCCGTATCAAGGGCGGGTTGGCGGCGATTACCGCGGCTGTCGTCGGCGTCATCGCAAACCTTGCCGCGTGGTTTTTCATCCATGTGATTTTCGCCGTGGTCGGGGAAGCGCGGTTCGGGCCGCTGCGTGTGTTTGCGCCGGACTGGAGTTCGTTCGATTGGCGCGCAGCCTTGCTCGCATTGGTGGCAGCGGTCCTTATCTTCGCGCTCCGCTGGGGTCTCGTGAAAGTCCTGGTCGTCTCGGCCGTGGCAGGATTGTTTCTCAGTTGCGCATAAACCGCGCTGGAGCGGGACTGGAAAGCAGTGCATACGGCAGCTGTATGCCCATCATTGTGAAAGAATTTTTGACCGGACACTCCGCCTTGATCGGGCTTGGAGTGCTGATCGCGGTGTTCATCGCTTTTGCGACCGAAAGGCGCCCGCCGGTTGTGATCGCGGTTCTTGGCGGCCTGGCGATGATGCTGCTCGGTTTCCTGCCCGTAAGCCAGGCATTGGGCGTATTCGCAAACCCCGCGCCGATTACCATTGCCGCCATGTTCATTCTCTCGGGCGCGCTGTTGCGCACTGGAGCGCTTGAAGAAATATCGGGCTGGATTATCCGGAGAACGCTTCGCAAACCCCGGCTTGCTGTCGCCGAAATCGGTGGGGGCACCATGCTGGCATCCGCTTTCATGAACAATACGCCCGTCGTTATTGTCATGATCCCGATCGTACAGCGACTTGCGCGGGTGCTGGGCGTGGCCGCAACAAGGCTCTTGATACCGCTGTCGTACATCTCGATTCTTGGCGGCACCCTGACCTTGATCGGCACGTCCACCAATCTTCTCGTAGACGGGGTGGCGCAGGACCAAGGACTGGAGGCATTCGGAATTTTCGAGATGACCGCCGTCGGCCTCGTGACGGCAACAGCCGGCGTTGCTCTTCTGGCTCTCCTTGGCCGGTTCCTGCTACCCGACCGGCCGGCCCACGCAATCGACGAGCAAGGCGAAAGCGATACCTATCTTTCACACCTGACCTTGACCGGGGCGAGCGTTCTTGTTGGCAAGAGGTTTGGCGACATCGGGATATTCCGGCGGCCCGGTTTGCGAGTGATCGGTTTCCAGAACGGGCGCACGATCGAACGGCGCGGCTTCGAAAACCGGGTCATGAAACCGGGGGACCAGCTCATCGTGGCGGCAAGCCCGGCCGAACTGGCTTCTCTTGCTGAAGCCTATGACTTTCGCACGGGGCTGACCGGCGTGGGCGGCGGTATTGCAACCGCCGGACCGGATCGGCCCGACGATCTGAGACTTATCGAAGCGGTGATCGGTCCATCGCATCCGGTGATCGGACGGAGGCTGGTGGAGATCCCTCTCCTGTCCCGATTGACGTGCAGAGTGCTCGGACTCTCCCGGCCGCGGCACCTCGCTGGCCCGGATCTCGCCAACGTCCGGGTTCGAGCGGGCGACCGATTGCTGATCGCCGCTGGCAACGACGGAGCGCAGGCGCTTCAGGCCAATGTCGGCCTCGCTGACGTCAGCGAAGCTCCCGTCAGGGCATTTCGCCGGGTTCGCGCGCCAATCGCCATCGCAACACTAGCGGGTGTCGTAATCCTCGCAGCGCTGTTTGGCTTCCCGATTGAAGGGCTGGCGCTTGCGGGCGTGGGGGTCGTCCTGCTGACCCGGTGCATCGAGCCGGAAGAAGCCTGGGGTTCGCTGGACGGAAGCACGCTGGTGCTGATTTTCGGAATGCTCGCCTTCGGCAAGGGGCTGGAGAATGCAGGCACGGTGCAGCTTATCGTGGATATGCTCCAGCCGGCCTTCGCCGCGGCGTCGCCGCTCCTCCTGCTTATTGCCATCTATACGGTGACGAGCATTCTTACCGAGACGGTGACCAACAACGCCGTTGCCGTGATTATGACGCCGATCGCGATCGGCCTGGCGAACGCTCTGGGTGTCGATCCGCGCCAGCTGGTCCTTGCCGTGATGTTCGCCGCGAGTGCGAGCTTCGCCACGCCCATAGGGTATCAGACGAACACTCTTGTCTACGGCGCCGCAAATTACCGCTTCATGGACTTCGTCAAGATCGGAGTTCCGATGAATATCGCGGTGGGGCTCGCAAGCTGCCTTGCGATCAGCGTCATGATGTAGACGCCTTGGACAAATTCAGCAGGCTCGAAGCTCTTTTTCGGTGCGTGAACGCATAGAAGGCACAAGCGCCTGTCGCGAATCTTCCAAGTCGAGCAACAATTGCTGCAACAGGTAGCGTCCGAATGGCCAGTCCCCGATCCGGGAATCGGCGTTGATATGGCCCAGCCAGCCACCGTTTATGAAGCGACTGCCCCACAGCCTGACCATTTTGCGCGACTGTCCGAACGCGGCGTAGGGGTCGTCCTCACTCGCCACGAGAATAGACGGGAACCGCAGGCGGGAACCCGCTGAAGCCGAGCGAGCAGTTGAAGTCGCCAGCAACCTTGCGCAGAACTTCGGCGCCCTGCTCACGCTGGCAACGATCACGCCGCACTGGGTCACCGAGAAGGACGCCGATTACTCCTGGGAGGCACGCAGGTGGTTCGAATCTCGCGCAGCGATAGGGCTGGAACGCCTTAAGCTCTTTTCGAATCATACCCGGTGCCGCACACTTACGGCTGGCAAATCGCCCGCTTCTGCGCCAAGACCCTGCGGCTGAACAACTGACCGGCCAGAGACCGGTGGGATCATGTGGAGGGGCTGAAGCCATCCTTGTGGGTATGCCGGTCGAGATAACGCATGATAATGTCGTCGGTGATGTTGCCGGATGTGGTCGAGAAGTAGCCGCGTTGCCAGAAGCGCTGGCCCCAGTGACGCTTGCGGATGTGTTCGAACTCCTGCTGGATCTTGCGCGAGGAACGCCCCTTGGCCCGGCGCACGAAGTCGCTGACCGAGACGTGCGGCGGGATTTCGACGAACATATGCACGTGATCGCGCGACAGGGCGCCCTTGACGATGGTCACGCCCATTTCTGCGCACAGCTGCCGGATGATTTAGCGCACCCGCAGGCGGACCTGGCCGTGCAGCACCTTGAAGCGGTACTTGGGAGCCCAGACGGGATGATAGCGATGATGAAATGTGGTGTGACAACCGCTTTTGTAGTCGGAGGGGTTCCTCCCCAAAAAAGGACTCTAAAGCAAAAAAGGGAGCAGTTACCGATGGGTGGCATTGGTCGTATAGCCGTAATCTCACTGGGGGCGCTCGCGCTTTCCGCCTGCGCCGCGCCGCTCGAGGAGCTGGCGAGCGCCGAAGCCGTGAGCCAAGAAGGGATCAATGCGATGTTCGAAACCTACGACCAGCGTCAGCTAGATCTCTCGCCCTTGTCCAAAGCCTATCGCGGGATTCGTGACGAAGAATACGGCGCGTGGGGTGACTTCTCTGATGCGGGCGAGATCGCGCAGCACGAACTGCTGCAAACAACCGCCGCAACGATGCGCGCGAACCACTCCCCCGCCACACTTCCGGCCGGCGATGTGCTCAGTTATCGCCTGTTCGATGCGATGGCCAAGCGCAGTGCGCGCGCATTTCCATTTCGCGAATACGGCTACATCTTCGACCAGATGAACGGCGCGCAGAGCGATCTGCCGGCGTTCCTGATCAACATCCATTCGCTGGCGAACGCTGGCCAGGCGGAATACTACATCGAAAGGATCGAAAGTCTTGGCCCGGTGCTCGACACACTAACCGCCGAATCGCGCGAGCGCGCGGGACGCGGGGTCATGCCGCCCAAGTGGGTCTATGCCTACGTCATCTCCGACATCGAGAATCTGCTCGAGGCGGGCAGTGACAATGCAATGCTCGAGGACTTTGCCGGCAAGGTCGGCAAGCTCGGCATCGATCAAGCGGAAAGGACCGCGCTCCAATCGCGCGCGCAGGCGGCATGGAACCAGTCCGCCCGGCCGGCATACGAGCGGTTGCTTGCCGAGATGAAGCGCCAACAGGACATCGCGGGTACGGTCGACGGCGTCTGGCGCTTCCCCGAAGGCCGCGCCTATTACGATGCATTGCTTTCCAACTATACCACGACCGATCTCACCGCCGACCAGATCCACGATATCGGGCTGCGCGAGGTTACACGGATCCACGGGGAAATGCGCGGGATCATGCGTCAGGTCGGGTTCGAGGGCACGCTACAGGAATTCTTCGAACACGCCCGGACCGATCCCAAATTCTATTTTCAGTCGCGCGAGGATTATCTCGCCGCAGTGAAGGCCGTGCAGGACAAGATCGAGCCAGTGCTGCCGCGTTACTTCGCCACGCTGCCCAAGGCGCCGTTGGTGGTGAAGCCGGTCGAGGCGTTCCGCGAACAAAGCGCGGGCAAGGCATTTTACCAGAGCCCGGCACCCGACGGCTCACGGCCCGGCACTTACTACGTCAACCTCTACCGCCTCGAAGATATGAGTCGCAACGAGCTCGAGGCGCTCTATTATCACGAGGGGTTGCCGGGGCATCACCTTCAGCGCGCGGTCCAGACCGAGCTCGGCGACGAGATGCCCGCGTTCCGCCGCTTCGGAGGGGTTACCGCCTATACCGAGGGTTGGGGGCTCTATGCCGAAGAACTGGGCAAGAACATGGGATTCTATACCGATCCCTATTCGGACTTCGGTCGGCTGGGGATGGAGCTGTGGCGCGCTGCGCGGCTGGTGGTTGACACCGGCATACATTCGAAGCGCTGGAGCCGCGAGCAAGCGATCGATTATTTGAAGCAGAACACGCCGAATCCCGACGGCGACATCCGCAAGGCGATCGAGCGCTATGTCGTTTATCCTGGGCAGGCGACTGCCTACATGATCGGCAAGTTGAAAATCATGGAGCTTCGCGAGAAGGCGCAAAGCGAGCTTGGCGCGGGTTTCGACATCCGCGAATTCCACGATGTCGTGCTAGGAAGCGGTCCGGTGCCGCTGTCGATTCTCGAGGAAAACGTCAACGCGTGGATTGTGGCCGAGCGGAACAACTGAGCGGCTCGACCTCTTTCAAGTACTGGATAGACAGCTCGCCAATCACTGTTCGACTTTGCCTTCGTGCGGGGGCAGCCCCTTGTGCTGGGAGGTGGTTTGGCGGCTGAAACAGAGCCCCCTGCGCGTCTGAGGCGCTGTGACCGAATTGTCACAGAATGGCAAAATTACTATATTGTGTAGCAATTTATGCTTTTCGAAAATGCAAATATGCGCGATTCTGCAAGCCTCGTCTCATTACAAGGACCATTTCCATGCGCCGTTCTCTTCTGCTGGCTGCCGGTACGTCTACGCTTGCCATTTGTGCGCCTACACTCGTCCATGCCCAGGCCGCCGAAGCTGGCGGCGGAGATACTTCCGCGCAAGAGCCTGCCGGTACGATCATTGTTACCGGTTCGCGCATCCGCCGCGATCCGCTCGACAATCCTTCGCCGGTGATCAGCATCGATGAGAGCGCGCTCCAGCAAACAGGCCTGTCTTCGGTCGCTGATATCCTCCAGCGCTTGCCTAGCGCTTCGGGCGGCCTCAACACCAAGGTCAACAATTCCGGCAATATCGGGAACCCCCAAGATGGCGGCGGCGTCGGCGCGGGCACGGCCGAGATCGATTTGCGCTATCTGCTGGCCAAGCGGACGCTGGTTCTGGTTGACGGCTTGCGGTATGTCCCGGCTGCGGCGGCGAGCGGCATTCCTTCGACCATCGACCTCAATTCCATTCCGCAGAGCATGATCCAGCGGATCGAAGTCCTGCAATCGGGCCAATCTCCACTTTACGGCTCGGATGCGATCGCCGGCGTCGTCAACATCATCACCAAGACCCAGCAGGACGGATTCCGCGGATCTGCCAAATATGGCCAGTATCTGTCCGAAGGCGATGGCGAAACGACCGAGTTGAGCTTGAGCTATGGCACCAGTTCCCCGGGCATTTCGATCGCGCTGGGTGTCGATTACGTAGACCAGCAGTCGGTGCTGACTGCCGACCGCGACCAGACCCAATTCCCCAACCCGGGGCAGACGAGCTGTACCGACGCGATCGGGGGTTGCTCTTCAGCTTCCCTTGGTGGACGTATCGTGTTCAATCCGGGCAATCCCTCGCTGCCATCTGGCGGCAGTGTGACGGTCCGCAATCCCCCGCTGAACAGCCGGGGCGTATTCGATCCAACGCTGGTGGGCGGCGATTTCAAGGCCTTCACCAGTGCCGACCGGTTCAATTTCGCGCCGTTCAACCTGCTGCTGACACCCTCGGAGCGCTACGGCGCATGGCTCAGCGCCAAGATCGAGGTGAGCGAGGATGTCAACCTGCGTACGCGCATGGTTTACAACCACCGCAATTCGCAGAACCAGGCCGCATTCATTCCGTTGTTCCTCGGCCCGGATGCGGGCAATGGCAATCTCCTCGATACCATTTCGATTGATGCAACCAACCCGTTCAATCCCTTTGGGATCACGCTCAATTCTGGCGCCAACGGGCAGCCGGCGACCTACAGCTTCCTCGCCCGCCGGCTGGTCGAGGCTGGCCAGCGTACCTTCAACCAGTCGGTCGACACCTGGACCATGGCTGCTACGCTTGACGGCCGGTTTGAATTGGGTGGCCGTAATTTCTACTGGGATGTCAATGGGGTGATCGGCCTTAACGACGCCCATCAGTTGTTCACCGGCAATGTGAACGCTGCGAAGGTCGCGCAGGCGCTCGGTCCCCTCGCCAATTGTACTGGCTCCTGCGTTCCGCTGAACATCTTTGGCGGCGCTGGATCGATCACTCAGGAAATGCTCGGCTTCATCTCCTTCGACGAACGCGCCCAGAGCAGCCAGCGGCTGCAGGATTATACCGCCAACCTGACGGGTGAACTGTTTGACCTGCCGGGCGGCACGGTTGGTTTCGCAGTCGGCTATGAACACCGCTACCAGAAGGGCTCGTTCACTCCCGATCCCATCGTCCAGGCGGGGCTGAGTGCCGACATTCCAGCGCAGGCAGCTTCGGGCAAATTCAACACCGACGAATTCTATGGCGAGGTGCGCGTACCACTCCTCGCCGACACGCCGTTCTTTCAGCAACTCGAACTGGACGGCGCGGTCCGTCATTCCCGCTATTCGACCGGATTTAACAATACCAGCCTGACGGGATCGGTGTTGTGGAAGCCAGTGGCCGACCTGTTGCTGCGCGGATCGTATGCAGAGGGCTTCCGGGCTCCGGCGCTGGGCGAACTGTTCGGGGCGCAGTCGCGTGCCGACGCGCCGATCGATGACCCCTGCACCAACGTTGCCGGGTCGCCGTGGCAGACCAGTGCGGATGTGCGGACCAACTGCATCGCCAATGGCGTTCCTGCCGATGGTAGCTTTCAGGAGCCGACCGGCGGACAGCTTCCGACCCTGACCGGCGGCAATTCATCGCTTCAGCCGGAAACCTCTGAAACCTGGCTGTTCGGGGCGGTTTATAGCCCCGATTGGGCGCGCGGAGGCATCGTCAGCGACCTCAGCCTTGAAGTCAATTATTACGACATCACGGTTGATGGAGCGATCTCCGCGATCAACCCGCAAGTAACATTGGCTCGCTGTGCGCAGCTTGGCGATCCGCTTGCCTGCGGAAATGTCACGCGCACCGCAAGCGGGTTCATCTCCAGCATCCGCGGGCTGTTGCAGAACATCGGTCAGATCGAGACCAGCGGCATCGACGCTACATTTAACCTCCGCTTGGAAGAAACAGGCGCTGGCAGCTTCGGACTGATGTTCAATGGCAACTATCTCGACACGTATGAAGAGACATTCCCGACCGACGCGGGGGTCGCTACAATTGACTTCCGCGGAACAACTCGTGGATTTCCCGATCAGTCCTACCCCAAATTCAAAGGCACGAGCGTCTTGACCTGGGCGAAGGGCGGTTTCGACGCGGCGTTCACTGGCCGCTACATCCACAGCGTGGTGGAGAGCGATGGGAACAAACTGGGCTCGCGCTTCTACGGCGATATCCAGCTCAGCATCACGCCAAAGTTCATGGATGAGGCGTTCCGCTTTTCGGTCGGGGTAATCAACCTCTTCGACACTGACCCGCCAGCCTGCTTCAGCTGCACTGGGCCGAATTTCGATCCATCGACCTATGATATTCCGGGCCAGTTCGGCTACGTTCGCCTGACCTACCGGATGTGAAGATGACCAGGGGCAGGTGACGTCGCCTGCCCCTATTTCTTCGCATGTAATACCAAATTTTGAAGATTGTGACTCGGCATGGGTTGCCAAACTTATTTTGGGGTGATTCAATCTGGCAAACGCCAAGGAGTTTGCTTGCGCTGGCTGCTATTTAAGACAGAGCGTCTCGCACTCAGGCGGCGCGGATCAGCGGGGTAACCGAGAGAAATCTGGTGGCAAGACGAGGCTCGGGTGGGTCAGAAGAACAAGATCACCCGCCGATGGGCTAAACATGGTACACGGCCGTCGGCCCCGCGCGACCAACGAACCGAGTCAATGTACATCTTCGGTGCAATCTGTCCGGAGCATGATAAAGGAGCAGGCCTCGTCCTTCCCTTCTGCAATACCGCGATGATGAGCCTCCATCTGGCCGAAATCTCGCTCTTGGTTGCACCTGGTGCGCACGCGGTGCTGCTGGTCGATCAGGCGGGGTGGCACCTCACTGGTCAGCTCGATGTGCCCGGAAACATCACACTCATTCCCATCCCCTCCAAATGTCCCGAGCTCAACCCGGTCGAGAACGTCTGGCAGTATATGCGCGACAACTGGCTCTCCAACCGCATCTTCCAGTCCTCCGGCGATATCGTCAATCAATGCTGCGATGCCTTGAACAAGCTCGTCGCCGAACCCGGCCGGATCAGGTCCATCGGATACCGCCAATGGGCCCACCAGTCTTGATCAATGAAACTTGGTATTAGAGCGGAATGAGATTTGGCTGAATCGATTGGGGATTCCCAAGGGGCGAGTTTTCTGATTCAAGCTAAGTGCTGGAATTGGAGGCCAGCATGGCATGGCACGACCTTATTCGATTGATCTTCGGGAACGCGTGATTTTTGCGGTTGAGCGCGACGGGCTTTCTCGTAACGAGGCTGCCCGGCGTTTTGGTGTTGCGATCAGTACTGCGGTGAACTTGCTGCGGCGATATAGTGACACGGGGAGCGCGGCTCCCGGTCAGATTGGAGGTCACAAGCCGCTCAAGCTGGTTGGGGCGCACCGGGAATGGTTGCTGGAACGAACCAAGACTGACTTTACGTTACGGGGACTTCAGGCCGAACTGGCCGAGCGTGGGATCCGGGTTGATTACCGGACGGTCTGGTCCTTTGCTCATGATGAAGGTCTGAGTTTTAAATAAAACCGTTCTCCCCGCAGAGCAGCTGCGGCCGAAGATCGCGCGGCGGCGCGCGCAGTGGAAGAAATACCAGGGGCAGCTTGATCCCCGACGTCTCGTTTTTATCGACGAAACTTGGGCCAAGACCAATATGCCTCCGCTTAGGGGCTGGGCACCGCGAGGCCAGCAGCTTCATGCCAAAGTGCCTTATGGCCACTGGCGCACGATGACGTTCCTCGCGGCTCTCAGATGCGACCGGATCGACGCCCCCTGCGTGCTCGATCAGCCGATCAACGGGGCGAGCTTTCTTGAGTATGTCGAGCAGTTCCTCGTGCCCACGCTCTCTCCGGGCGACGTCGTGATCATGGACAACCTCTCCAGCCACAAGCGGCCTGCCATCCGCGCAGCAATCCGCAGCGGCGGTGCGCACCTGTTGTTCCTGCCGCCATACTCGCCAGACCTGAACCCCATTGAACAGGTTTTTGCAAAGCTGAAGCATCTCATGCGCCACGCCGCTGAGCGCACCCACGAAGCAACGTGGTGGCGGATCGGGACCCTGCTCGAACGCTTCATCCCAGACGAATGCGCCAACTACCTCAGAAACTCAGGATATGCTCAACCTAATCTCATCGAACTAACCTCAGAATTGAAACGCGGACGAAAGCTTGTCCGACTGCCTCAATGATCCCAGAACAATTTACCGGATTTTTGCCGGCCCCATCAAATCAAGCGTGGCGGCCGTCATCGCCTCGGTGGCGGTGGCGATCACCTTTTCTGCGTCGGGCGCCCAATAGGGGCTGTGGAGTGACGGCAGGCTGATTTCGCCAGCCTGCGCCCGCTCGAATTCGGCCTGCGGCACGCCGCCGACCCAGAATATCAGGGACTTGGTATCATCGGGCGATGCGCGCAGGTATTGGCTGAAATCTTCCCCGCCCATGACCGAGGGCACCTTCATTACGCGATCTTCCCCAAACCGTGCACGGAAACCGGCCATCACGCTCTCGGTGAAATCTGGCGAATTGTAGGTCGATGGCGTATAGTCTTTCTCCAGCGTCACCACCGGCATCCGGTCTTCCGGCATTCCGGCGGCAATGGCCTCGCCCTTGGCGATGCGGCTGATGCCGTCCAACAGCAGCTTGCGCGATTCGTCGCTATAGGACCGCACGGTCAATTGCAGTTTCGCCTCGTCCGAAATGATGTTGTGCTTGAAGCCGGAATGGAAGCTGCCGACCGTGATCACCGCCGGGTCCAGCGGGCTGCTTTCACGGCTGACCAGCGTCTGGAATTTAATCACCATGGCGCTCGCCAGCACGATTGGATCCTTGGTGGTGTGCGGATAGGCACCGTGGCCGCCGACGCCCTTCACATGGATGTCCACACTATCGACATTGGCGAGCGCGAAGCCGGGAGAATAGCCGATCATTCCGGCGGGGAACTGCGCCGCATCGTGAAATGCCAGAACCACTTCCGGCTTGGGAAAGCGGGTATAGAGCCCATCGTCCAGCATGGCCTTAGCGCCGAGCCCGATTTCTTCCGCTGGCTGGCCGATCATCACCAGCGTGCCGGACCATTCACCTTTACGCTCCGCCAGCAATTGCGCGGTGCCGATCCACGCGGCCATGTGGGTGTCGTGGCCGCAGGCATGCATCACGCCGGTTTCCACGCCGGAGGCTGGCACCGCGACTTGTTTGGAGGCATAGGGCAGCCCGGTCTGTTCGGTCACCGGCAGCCCGTCCATATCGGCGCGCAGCATCACCGTGGGACCATCACCATTGCGCATCACCGCGACAACGCCGGTCTTGCCCACGCCTTCCGTCACTTCGAAACCCAGCACCCGCATCCGAGCGGCCAGCTTGGCAGCGGTTTTGACTTCCTCGAAACTCAGTTCCGGATGCTCGTGAAGATCGCGGTAGAGGTCCATCAGTTGCGGCATGTCGGCCGTGACGGCTTCGCGCAATTCGTCCGCCTGCGCACTCATCGGTG
Source organism: Pontixanthobacter sp. (assembly GCA_041741895.1). Classification (GTDB taxonomy): domain Bacteria; phylum Pseudomonadota; class Alphaproteobacteria; order Sphingomonadales; family Sphingomonadaceae; genus Allopontixanthobacter. The sequence continues at coordinate 7,982 of JBGSJO010000021.1, read as the reverse complement.
CAGTCAGGGCGGCAGCGGCAATCGCGGGCAGCAGGAATTTCTTCAGCATCGTGGTCTCCATAAATTCCGCCGATCTACATACCGTATGTAATCACCAGCAGGATCGATAATGTCGTCGTCATCAGCAGGACCAGCGGCACACCGGTACGAATATAGTCCTTAAATTCATAACTTCCCTCCGCCATGATCAACATGTTGGTCTGATAGGCGATGGGCGTGGCGTAACACAGATTGCAGCCGAACAGCACTGCCAGGATCAACGGTTCGGGCGGCAGGCCAAGCTGCCCGGCGATGTTGAAAGCGATTGGCGTACCCACGGTGGCGGCGGTCGCGTTGGAGGCAAAATTGGTCAGCAGCGTCACGAACAGCATGATCATGGCCAGCACAATCGCCGGCGGCAGGAATTGCAGGCCGAGGGAGAGGGTTTCGCCGAGCCATGCGGCGGCTCCGCTTTCGAGGATGATCCGGCCAACCGCGATGCTGGCCGCGACCAGTACGATGACCTTGGCCGACAGCGCGCGTCCCACCCGGTCGAACTTTACGCAGCCCGTCACGAACATCAGGATAGCCCCGCCGAGTGCTGAGATCGCGATAGGGAACAGACCGATGGAGGCAGTGCCAACCGATCCGACCATGATGACCGCCGCCAGGACCGCTTTGGACCGGCGCGGCAATTCACGCGCGCCATCCAGGATCAGCAGGCTGTCGCTACGCGCGAATTCCTGCAAATCTGCCTGGAGGCCCATCACCAGCAGGACATCCCCTTCCGCAATGCGGATATCGGTCCCTGGAGCGTCCACCCGCTCTTCGCCCCTGATCGTGCGCGGGCGGTGAATACCGATAACCGCAACGCCGTACAGGTCGGCAATGCCCGAGGTCGGCAATGTCCGGCCGATCAACCGGGAATCGCCCGTCACGGCCATCTCCACAACGGTAATATCTTCCCTGACCGCAGCGGCGTTGCGGCGGATGCGTGCCAGCACCCAGGCAGGGGCCGCCTCGCCCTGAAGGGTGCGCATGGCATCTTCGAGCGCCTCGTGCGTGCCGGAAATGCGCAGTCTTTGCTGCGGATGCAGCGAACCGGTGGGCGGGTCAATAAATTCCAGATCGGCTGGAAGCCGGCGGACAATCTCCGCCATTTCCTGTCCAATGAGCGGACTGTTTTCACCAATGCGCAAGCGAGCATGGAACCGCCGCATCGCACCGTCCTTGGCAACCCGGTTATCGCCCAGCAACCGCGGCATCACCAGCCACAAATATGGCAGGGCAACAATTGCCGCTACAAGCACAATCGGGGTGAAATGGAACACGTCCATTTCCGGCATCCCCAGATCAACGGCGATGGAGACCACCAGCAGGTTGGTCGAAGTGCCGATCGTGGTCGCCATGCCGCCGATCAGAACGGCAGCATTGAGCGGTATCAGGGTTTTTGAGGCTGGAAGCGCACCTTTGGCTGCAAGGGCCACGAAAATCGGCAACAACAACACCAGCACCGGCGTGTCGTTGATGATCATGGACAGAAAGAACGCCAGCAGCAGTGACACCAGCAAACCGAGTTGCAAATTGATCTTGAACACTTTTTCCAGAAACCGCGCCGCCGGCTCTAGCGCGCCGGTGACCACCAGCCCGCGCCCCATGATCATCAGCGAACAGATGGTGATCAGGGCGTAATGTCCAAACCCGGAGAATGCGAGCACCAACCCATCGGTCGGACCTGTCCCGACCAGCGGAAAAAAATACAGCCCCACCGCAATAACCGCGATCGTCAACAACGATACGATTTCGGTGGTCATCCTGCCGCGCGCAAAGGCGACGAACATCGCGATCGTTACAGCCATTGCCGCAACCGCATGGAAGGAGGGAATGCTCAACATCGTCTGACGCAGCGAATCCCAAAGCGCGGCGCTAAACACAAGTGAATTCGGCAATTTTATTCGGGGGACGGGTTATTATGCCTAATCCCGTCTATCCGGCCCCGTCTACCCAGCGGCGCAAAGTCGCCTGGGCCAATGCGAGCAAATAGCTCACGCGCATGCGCCTGCTAAAAACAAAAATCCAGAATTCAAAGAAAACTGGTCCCCCAGAGAGGACAAAGATGGGCACTCAAATCATTGGAGAATTTCCGGTGGACTGCCGTAATTAGGTCCGCTTCGCGCCCTCATCTCGGAGAATGGCGACCATTCTTCCATTGCCCGAAAGCCGACATCGGATGGCTGGATCTGGAATGGCCGCAATGTTGGACACCGCGTAAGTCTCCTTACGAGCCCGACCGGGTAAAGCTGCCGTTCGTTCACGCCAAGGATAAGACCTCCCCCCATCCAAACTACATGCCTTGTCAGCAAAATCAGTTAGAAGCGGAATTTGAATACCGATTAAACATTCTGGCTGAGTAGCCAGCCCGTGCATGCAATGAGGCAACCCATGAGAATAATTGTGCAACTTCCCTGAAAGATCATGAGCTGATTTTGGAGGAGTTGAAGATTTACAATCCGCTCTACCAATATAATTGGCTCTCCCATCATATTTTTCGTTTCAACTGAGACATCATAGCCGAAATAGGCAAACAGCATCAAAGTCGATCCCACCAGAATCATGATTATTCCGACGGTGGGTAGGGCATTTATGTTTTGTGTATGGGTATAATCATCCGGCATGCTTCCCGCCGGTATTTCACTTGCCTGTGCTTCATAGTCATAACCGCAATCGCAGACGCTCATTCCCTTTTTGCGCGGCTGGCCACAATTTCGGCAACTTTCGAACATGGCAATCCTACCCCCGTGTTGATCTAGCCGCTTGGCAAAGAGAGTTTTTGCGTAAACCCCGCCCGCTTGCCAATCACTTTCCCGACCTCGCCATAGCGTGCAAGCCCAAGCGCCTCACCAGCACCCACATCAGCGTACTTAAGAAGATAGCGCAGCACCGCGTCGGCAGATGAAATGGCTTGTTTATGAGCGCAATGACCGATAGCCTTCCCTTGTTCTCTGCCGCCGCTGGTATCCGGGTCGCAAATTTGTGACGACATGGGACGGCCAACGCCTTGCGACTGCTTTTGCTTATGCAAGGCTTCACAAATAGGAGGATGCATTGAAGAATTCAGTAAAATTGGCCCTGTTTTCAGGGGTTGTAGCGCTAACCTTGGTTCCAGCACCGGTCATTGCGGGAGAAAATCCAAAGGTTGCAGCTGAAGTCATGGCTTTGGCGCGCGCCCAATGGGCTGCAGAGATTGCGGGTAAATCTGTATCCGAACAGACTGCATCAGTTGCGGAAGACTACACCGAATTCAGTGCCGGAGCGCCAATCCGAATTGATGGCAAAGCGATGAACAATCGGTATAATGAAGCGTCCACAATGGATAGTTCAAAGCCGGTTGCGTCCGATATGGTCAATCCCATGGTCCAGGTTTATGGCGACACGGCCATCTTGAGCTATAATTTTGTCGGAATGACTCGGTCCAAGGATGGAAAAATTGAGTCCAATAACGCGCTTTCAACGCGGGTGTATTCACGCGTCAACGGGAAATGGATGCTTGTCCATGGCCACTTCACAGCTTTAAAATAGGTACGAATGGATACGGCGCTCTCTTGCAGTGCCGTATCCGTTTCCCAATGAAATCGCGGATTAGGTTGTTAGCGAACACCGCAATAATTATCGCCAATAATCCGCGTCACTGATATTCTGAGTGAAGCCAGTCCGCTTGCCAATCACTTTCCCGCTCTCACCGAACCGTGCCAAACCCAGCGCCTCGCCGGTTTCCATGTCACTGAACGACTTCTGTGGTTGCCGCCCGTTAACCGCTTTGTCGGCGAAAGCCGTCGCATTGCCCTTGGTCGAGCCTATCCGCCATGGATAGAATCAAAGAACGATCGGCAGACGGCGTGATGAGGAGAAAAATTGCGCGTTTCGCCAGTCAGGACGCTTTGAGAATTGGGAAAAACCCGTAAGCCCCATCGATCAAATTTTCACCTTCGTCGTTGATTATATCAGCCATGATTAAAAATCAGAATCTGCGGGAATTCGGTAATGCAAGAACAATTGCGTTTGCGTCCGTATTTTTCGTAGTCACGTCGGTCACGATATACTGGACGCGGTTTGGCGGTAGCCTTGCGCTCGTTTGGTTTGGCACGGCGCTTTTGTCTGCGCTTCTAGCAAACATCCACATATCTGCCTGGCCCAGGGTACTCTTGATATTCGCTCTATTGAGCGCCGCTTCAACCAGCATTTTCGGATTTGGTCCAAAGCCAGCGATACCCTTGGCTATTCTCAATATATTTGAAGCGACACTGGTTGCCGGGCTTCTAATCCGCTTCCGTCCGCAGCGGGACTATTTGGAAAGCTGGCATGGGTTCATCTGGCTGATCGTGTCGGCCGGTATAATTGGCCCAGCCGTTGCAGCTCTGCCTGGTGGATGGCTGGTACATCTAATTGACGGGCGCCCTTGGGCAATTAATGCTACGGAATGGTTTCTGGCACACGGCCTCGGTACATTGCTGGCCTGCCCACTTGCAATACTCTATGCGCGGGGAAGCATCACTAGCTTGATGAAGGTGGCGACGAATCGCGGCCATTTGGAACTTGCACTCTTGTCATTCGCAAACGTCCTCATCGGCCTGCTGACATTCTATCAGTCGACTTATCCTCTGCTTTTCCTGCCCCTGCTCCCGCTAACTCTCGCGTGCTTTCGATTGGGCCAGATTGGAGCCGCAGTTTCTGTGCTATTGATTGCGGTGACGGCTGTGGGGGCCTTTTTTTCCGGCGTTGGGCCATTCGCCAGTCTCTCTGTTCCCTTCGCCCAGAAAGCAATGTTTTTGCAATTCTACCTTGCGTCCATTCTCTTATTTTCATTGCCAGTAGCCACGGCACTGAAAAATTATGAGATGCTGCGTCAGAGGTTCTTGAAGCGGGCAGCTTTGCAGCAACTGATTTCCGATCATTCTGACGATGCTTTGCTGACCTTGAATCGTGATGGCCGAATCCGGTACGCTTCACCTGCCAGTTTCAGAATTTGCGATGAGAGTGACCTCCAGGGACAGCACTTGTCTTTGTTCTTCAATGATGAAGATCGGCCGCTTGTTGATTCAATCTTGTCATCAGCATCAGGGGCTCCTGAACAAACACAGGTGCTTGAGCGGTGCGTGATCAAGGAAAATGGGAGTATTTGGCTCGAAGCAAAAATCAGGTCCATCAGCCAGCAGGAATCAACATTAGAAAGTTATGTAGTATCCATTCGCGACGTGACCACACGGAAAAAAGAATACATTTTCAACAATAAGGAAGCGGGTATCGACCACTTAACGGAACTGCCCAATCGCCGGGCATTTCTAGCAATTCTGGAAGCTCGCCTTGCGAAGGCCTGGAAGAGCCCTTGCTCGGTTGGAATTTTCGACTTCGACGAATTTGATAAGGTGAATGAGCAATTTGGCCAACATATTGGCGACATGGCCCTGAAACACTTCGGAAGAATGGCAATGCGCACAGCTTCCCCGGATTGTTTTTTTGCGAGGGTCGGCGGACAGGAGTTCGCCATGGTGTGCCAAGATTCGTCATTAGAACGGTCCAGAGAGATTTGCGAAAAAATGCGACAGGAACTTTCCGACCAAAAAATTCGCAATGCAGACGGCAGCTTCTTTGCAATCTCAGTCAGCATTGGCCTCATCCATATAACAGAACCGTGCAGCGCATCTAATGCACTGGAGGCGGCATATGACTCGCTGCACTCGGCAAAAGAGGCGGGCCGAAACAATGTCCACAGCCTGCATGGCACCAACGGCTGGAAGTATAGGGTGACTGACCGAGAAGCGCACGCCATTTAGGCTTTAGACAGGCACGGTCTCGTTCCTTAAAAAGGCAGCTACAAAATCTTTCACATCCTCCGCTCACTTTGCTATCCGTACGTTTGGCTTCACAAGACTGGTCGAATAGCTCTAACTGCTCCAAATTGAATTCGAGGCAGAGCATCATCGACGCCGAACCCATATATCTGACGGTGTTTTCGATGTTGGTATGGCCGAGGAGGATAGCGGCATGTAATCGATGCGTGCGCGAAAAAGCCTGCCGTTCCGGACCAGGGCAATCGGGTGAACGCTATTTTCGGTAGGACGTCGGCAATATCTGAATCCCGCCGCGCCCAACTGGGACGTTTTCGAATTCCAGCGCCATTCCGAACGGTGAAAAAGAATCAGGAACCTCGTTCACCCGATTGCCCTGCGTTCCGGACCCGACAACCTTGCAGACATTTGCCGCGGTGTTAATCTCGTCAGATGTCGAAGCGCCGCGGAATTATATTAGTCGCTAGGTGCCCTTCGATAGCATTGAGCACCTCCAATGTTGCCTGCTGCTTGGCGTTATTCGGAATTGAAGCCCGCAGTAGCGCCTCTGTAAATCGAGCTACTTGTTCGGTATTCAAAACGATCCAGAAGAGTAGAGCCACGATTGCCCATGGAATCGAGTCGCCCGCCTCGGTTGTAAGGAGACCCAGCACGCCGAGGGTCAGCGCCAGCACCGCTGCGCCTGCAACCATCACGGTCCGGTCAGCGATACCTCTGAGAATGCGCGGCAAAACCAGCGCGGCCAACATCGAACTGCCGCCATAGGCCGCGAGCGCCAGGGCCACGTCCCTTTGCGAGCCGCTCATCGCTTTCACGATCACAACCGTGTTGACGATCACCATCTCGCTTCCCGCAGCAGCGGCCAGTGTGGCCGTGAGCAGCCCGATCAGGCGCGGTGTTTTGAGATAAATGCGCGCACCGCGCGTGGTCTTGCACCAGACTCCCTCAACGGCCTTTGCCGCCGCCTTGCGATGGGGAAGTGCCGAGGTCAGCACCAGAACGGCCGAAATGACGAACCCGATCGAGGTCCCAGCGAACAGCCAGTGGAAACTGATGACCGTCAGCAAGGCCGCTGCCAGCATTGGGCTGAGCAGGCCTTCCAGATCATAGGCCAGCCGCGACAGGGAGAGGGCTTTGGTGTATTCTTCTTCGTCCGGTAGGATCTCGGGAATCGTCGCCTGAAACGTTGGGGTGAAGGCGGCAGACGCCGACTGGAGCAGAAAGATCAGCAGATATACCGCCACACCGCGTCGACGAACGGCAGCACCAGCGCAACGACTGCGCGCACCACATCCATCGCCACCAGGAGCGATTTTCGCGGCAGGCTGTCAGCATAGGCGCCGACCACCGGCGCGATGCCGATATAGGCGACCATCTTGATTGCCAGCGCCGTGCCCAGCACAGCGGCCGCATTTGCCCCAGCGATTTCGTATGCCAGTAGGCCTAGCGCAGTGGTTGCAAGTCCGGTCCCGGCAAGTGCGATGACCTGCGCCATGAACAGGTGTCGGTAGGTACGATTGGCAAGTACTGTCATCATTGGGCATAAACTATCTGTTGGCGCAATGTGGCCGGGCCCTTCAGATAAGCCGATCCCCAACGATGAAACAACCTAGAGCGGGCTGCGTTAAATCTGACGCGCGTCGCCCGCTCTAATCTTTGTTGTCGCATCGTAAAAAGCTGAAAACCGGTTCCCACTTTTCAGCACGATGCTCTAGCTTCGCAAACGAATTACGCAGCCTTGAAACTGGCCGACACGAATTCGCCGGAACTGGTCATGGTCACGTAAAGCTTTCGTTCGGACGTTTTCTTGACCGCCGGGTTTTCGAAAGTGACGACCCAGCGGACCTCGCTGCCCACGGTGACAATGTTCGCCCCGCTGGCGTCGACCTTTGCCCAGCTGGACGGAAGCTTGGACTGGGTCACCAGCTTCACGATGGCATCCTTGGCGAGTTCACGCACCGGCTTGCGCTGAGGACGCTCGTAATCATGTCCTTCGGGATGGGCGATATTGGTTCGTCCGAACGTCGGTTTTCCCCATTTCTGCGACTGAAACCGGATAGACCGAAGACGGCCCCAAAGCTGTCCTTTGGTGCCCAGCTTTGTCCAGTTTGCTTTCAGCAAAATGGGCGTCTTCATCCGAAAACTCGGAGATGGTGC
>JBGSJO010000020.1:0-24104 GCA_041741895.1 Pontixanthobacter sp. | reverse complement strand
CGGACGCGGCTTTACCCGAAATTTCGGTGCAGGCTCTCAAGCTCCTGCGACCCAATGAGCGCCTTAAGATTGCGCAGATTGTCGAAGAAACCGGAGCAAATCGCAATACGCTCAAAAAACGCTTGCGCGAATTGGTCGAAGCGCGACGCATTCGCCAATACGGTAAAGCGCGCGCGACCTGGTACTCGTTGTCATGAACGAGACTGATCGCATAGCTCCTTCTCACAGATAGGAGCGTCCGGAAAACCCGGGACGCTTCAAGTTCTTCGACTGAAACCTTGTTCGATGGAATTGCCCCGGAGGGCACCATTTCGCATTTTCCATCCCCAGAACCCGGTATTCCCCACCACCAGCAGCGTAATCAGCACCCAGAATGTGCCGGATAGCGCGCCGCTCGCCAGGCCGATTGGTGAAAACAGCAGATAGGTCGCAATTACCACGCTCATCAGCAGGACTGCGGTGGGCACCGCGCCGCGCCACGGTGTCAGGTCGGTCCGCTGCCGGGCGGCGAATGACCAAGGCTCGGCGCGAGGGCGCAGCCAGGTGACCACCAGCATGATGCCCAGTTCGACCACGAACAGCACGCCATACAGATGCAGGAAATGCAGCGTGACCACATCGGCCAGCGCGAATTTGATGATGCCGTAGGCAATCACATGGAACACGATCACCAGCTTGGCCCCCAGCGCCGGCACCCGGCGGGTGAACAGGCCGACCAGTACGATGGTGATGATCGGAATATTGTAGAACCCGGTGAAGATGCGGATGATCTGCCACAGCCCGTCCGGCGCGAAATACAGCAGCGGCGCAACGGCGAAGGAAAACAGGGCCACCACGATGCTGGCGATCTTCGCGATCCGGACAATGGCCGCATCGTCAAATGTGCGCACCGTGATCGAAGGCAGGATGTCGAGGCAGAACAGGGTCGCGGCGCTATTGACCAGCGAATTGAACGAACTGAATACCGCTCCCAGCAACACCGCGAGAAAGAACCCCATCAGCCAGATCGGGAACAGATCCTTGACCAGTTGCGGAAAGGCCAGATCGATCGTCGCCAGGCCCGGCCCGTACAGGTGGAATGCGATGATGCCGGGGATCATCATCAGAAACGGTACCAGCACCTTGAAAAAACCCGACAGCAGCACGCCCTTTTGCCCTTCGGCCAGGGACCGGGCGGCCAGCGTGCGCTGGATCACATATTGGTTGGTGCACCAGTAGAACAGATTGGCGATGAGCATGCCGGTGAACAGCGTGCCGAACGGGGTAGGATCCTGCGGCCCGCCGATCGCGTTCAGTTTTTCCGGATGATCGGCGCTTAGCCGTGACAGGCCGGACAGGAATTCTCCGCCCCCCAGCGCCAGGATACCCAGCACCAGCACCAGCACGCCGACGATCAACAGCCCGATCCCGTTGATCGTGTCGGACACCGCGACCGCCTTCATCCCGCCAAATACGGCATAGATCGCCCCGGTAACGCCCGTGACCAGCACCATGGCCACCAATGCCGGAAATTCGCCAATGCCGAACAGCGCGGGCACGTCGAAGATCTTCATCACCGCCAGCGATCCGGAATAGAGCACCGACGGGATGGTGACGAGGCCGTAGCCCAGCAGGAACAGAACCGCAGTCATCCGCTGGACCTGGGCGTCATACCGGTCCGCCAGGAATTCGGGCAGGGTGGTGAACGCGCCCTTGAGGTAACGCGGCAGGAAAATCAGCGCCATGGCAATGGTCGATATGGCGGCGGTCACTTCCCACGCCATGCTCGACATATTGTAGCCATAAGCCGACCCATTGAGGCCGATCAGCTGTTCCGCCGAAAGATTGGTCAGCAGCAGCGAACCAGCGATGAAAATGCCGCCCAGGTTCCGCCCGGCCAGAAAATACCCATCCTGCGATGATACGCTGCCGCGCGCCATGCGCCATGAAATGCCTGCGACGATAGCCATGAAAACGGCGCAGCTCGCCAGTGCCAGCACCAGTTCGGAATTGTTCAACGCGCCCTCTCCTCCCCGGCAGCAGATCGCCGGTTTGGGCGAATCGGTCAATCCCTTGCATCCACATGGCCGAAAGCAAGGGAATGCGGCGATCATCCCGCCCAAGGCAAATGCGCAAAAGAAACTTGCCAGGCGGCAGCGTCTTAGCCATCTAACTCACCATGAATGATCATCCTTCACAAGCTGTTCCGGTTGCAGGTTCCGTTTTGCCAGCCGGCGACGAGGCGTTGACCCCGCTTCATCCCGATCATGTCAAGATCCTGCGGATCCTGACGGCCCTGTTTACCCTGCCGTTCATCATCGGATCGCTGGTGCTGGAAGTGTCCCAGGTGCTTCCGGCTGGTTTCTTCATCGTGCCGGTTGTGCTGGCGGCGGCATTCCTGATCATGCGGGTGCCGCTGCGCCGGTATCATGCGCGCGGTTTTGTGATGGGTGCTGACCGTCTGCGGGTGGTGCGCGGGCTATTGCTGCGCTCCGACACCGTGGTGCCGTTCGGGCGGGTCCAGCATATCGATGTCGATCAGGGTCCACTGGAACGGTATTACGGATTGGCCACGCTGACATTGCACACGGCGGGCAGCCACAATGCCTCGGTCCATTTGCCCGGGGTGCTCAATGAAGACGCCATGGCGATGCGCGAGGTGATCCGCGCGCATATCAAGCGCGAGACATTGTGACCGCAGTGCCCGATCCGGCGCAGGACCCCGCACAATATCCGGCGCAGCGGACCAATCCGCTTGGTTTTGCGGCGCGCGGCCTGCAGGGTCTCCAGCGCGCCGTGCTGCCGATGGTGGCGGTGGGGTATGGCATGCGGGACCAGCCGTTCGGATTGCTTGCAGCACTGGGTTTCGGGGCATTGATCGCCGCATTCGGTGTGGCCATGGCCTATCTCAGGTGGCGGCGGCTGACCTATACGGTGGGCGAGAACGACATTCGGGTTGAAAGTGGTATCCTGTCGCGCGCGGCTCGGTCCGTCCCGTTCGAACGGATCCAGGACATCAGCCTCGAACAGACGCTGATCCCCCGTCTGTTCGGGTTGGTCCAGGTGCGGTTTGAAACCGGCGCGGGCGGCAAGGATGAATTGGCGCTGCAATATCTCTCCGAAGCCGAAGGCGAAAGACTGCGCGAAGTTGTGCGGGCGCGCAAGGACGGGGCGGGTGCGGGCGATACTGCGGAGGGCGGGGCCGCCCTGGCTGTGGGCCCCGACGCAGATATTTCCAAAGTGGCGGAAGAGCCTGCGGAGATCTTGTTTTCCATGGATTTGCGCCGATTGCTGACGTTCGGGATGTTCGAATTCTCGCTCGCGGTTGTGGCCGTGGTTGGCGGCGCGTTGCAAACCTTTGGCGATTTCCTGCCTTTCGACATCTGGGAAGTGCAGGAGTGGCAAAAACTTCTCGCCGGTCCGTTCGGCCAATTGGAAAATCTGGGGCTTGCGGCGCAGATCATCGGCGGCCTGCTCGGCCTGGTGTCCCTGCTTGTGGTCGGGGTGGCAAGCGGGCTCATCCGCACCACCCTGCGCGATTGGGGGTTCATGCTGGAACGCACTGCCAAAGGGTTCCGCCGCCGCCGCGGGCTGCTGACCCGAACCGATGTGGTAATGCCGGTGCACCGTGTCCAAGCTGTTCGGATCGACACCGGGATCGTTCGCAGCCGGTTTGGCTGGCACGGCCTCAGCTTCGTCAGCCTGGCGCAGGACAGCGGATCATCGAACCATGTGGTCGCGCCGTTCGGTCGAATCGAGGAAATCAATCCGATCATCAGTTCCGCCGGGTTTGAACCACCTTCCGGCGATCTGGTATGGCAGCGCGGCGCCCGCAATTTCCGGATCGACAATGCAGTTGCGGCGGCGCTGATTCTGGTGCCGATCAGCATCGCCATGATGGTGCTTGATCGGCCCTGGCTGGCCCTGTTGCCGGTCTTCGGGGCTATTTTCCTGGCCTTGAGGCAGGCCTATCTGTGGCGCCATGAACGCAATGCCCTGTCACCGACACAGATGTTCATCGGCAGCGGCTGGCTCGCCCCCAAATTGGCCGTCGCCCGCCGGGTCAAATTGCAGTCGGTGGAAATCAGGCAGCATATCCTGGGCCGCTGGCGGGGTTATGTGACCCTCCACCTCGGGCTGGCCGGAGGAACCATGGCGCTCCACGGCATTACTCCCCAGCGCGCAGAGGAATTGCGCGCTTCGATCATCTCCAGCATTGCCGAGACTGATTTCTCCGAATTGGCCCGATAATCGGCACGAGAATCAGGCGAGCAGATCGGCCCATGCCGGGTTTCCTTCAAATTTCGCGGCGACATAACTGCATTTGGGCACAATCTTGAACCCGTTCTGCCGGGCATCGGCCACCAGATTCTGCACCAGCAGCGCGGCAATCCCGCGGCCGCCGATCGATTTGGGAACCAGAGTATGTTCGGCCACCCGTGCCCCGTCGCCGCGCGTTACCCAGGTAAGGCGGCCCTTGGCATTGCTGCCTGTGACATGGGCATGATATTCGCCGGCGTCGCCCTTGGCGTGCCGCGTAATTTCTACATCCTGAGCGGCCATCCAGTGTTCTCCTTCTTGCGCTGAACGCGCGGGCGGTTAAGGGCGTTCCTCTATGAGCCGCAACAAACAGTTCCTGTCCGACAACGCAGCCAGCGTCCACCCCGCCGTGTGGGATGCGATGCGCGCGGCCGATGAAGCGGACGCTCCCTATGACGGTGATGCACTGTCGCAGCGGATGGATAATGCGTTCTCGCAAATGTTCGGGCGCGAATGTTCCGCGCTGTGGGTGGCCACCGGCACGGCGGCAAATTGCCTGGCGCTGGGCACCATGGTCCAGCCGCATGGCGGGGTGATCTGCCACCGCGAAGCGCATATCGAAATGGACGAAGGCGGCGCGCCGGGGTTCTATCTGCACGGTGCCAAGCTGATGCTGGCGGAAGGCGAGGGCGCGAAACTGACGCCTGACAGTATTCGTGCCGTGATCGATTCGGTGCGCGGCGATGTGCACCAGGTCCATCCCCATGCAATTTCCATCACCCAGGCCAGCGAATATGGCCGCGCCTATCGTCCGGCGGAGATTGCCGCGATTGCCGATCTGGCCAAGGCGCGCGGCCTGCCGCTGCATATGGACGGGGCGCGGTTTGCCAATGCAGCAGCCTTTCTGGGATGCACCGCCGCAGACGCTGCCGGACCGGTCGATGCGCTCAGTTTTGGCTGCGTAAAGAATGGCGGGATGACGGCAGAAGCAATCGTGTTTTTCGATTCCGCGCTGGCCGAAGTGGCCCGCTTTCGCCGCAAACGGGCCGGACACCTGCAATCGAAGGGCCGCTTTCTGGCGGCACAGGTGCTGGCGATGGTGGAAGGCGATCTGTGGCTCGCCAATGCCCGCGCCGCCAATGCCGCCGCGCAGGAAATTGCCGGGGCCGCCGCCGGCCGCCTGATGCATGCCGTGGAGGCGAATGAGCTGTTCGTGTGCTGCACTGCGCAGGAGCGGGAAACACTGCGCGCGCAGGGCTTTGGATTCTATGATTGGGGCAGCGATGCGGCCCGCTTCGTCACCGCATGGAATACGCGGGCGGAAGATGCGGCGGACCTTGCCCGGGCGGTCGCTTCCCTGTGAGCGAAACCCCGCCGCATGCATTGCTGAGGCCCCGGGTCGCGCTGCCATTCCTGCTGGTTGCGCTGATCTGGGGTTCGACCTGGTGGGTGATCACCGGCCAGATCGACGAAGTTCCGCCCAGCTGGTCGGTCACCTGGCGGTTCATGTTGGCGGCGCCGTGCATGTTTCTGCTGGCACTGGTTACCGGCAAATCGCTCCGGATCGGCAGAAACGGGCAGTTCCTGGCCATGTTCATCGGAATTTCCCAGTTTTGCCTGAATTTCAATTTCGTCTACCGCGCTGAATTGCATCTGACTTCCGGCATTGTCGCGGTGATGTTCGGCATGTTGATGGTGCCCAATGCGATTTTGGGACGGGTGGTTCTGGGACAGCAAGTGACGGGCCGGTTTCTGCTGGGCAGTCTGGTGGCGATTGCCGGTATTGTGCTGTTGCTGACCCATGAAGCCCGCCTGTCTCCGCTTGGCGGCAATATTCCGCTGGGTATCGCGCTGACGGTAGGGGGTATTCTGTCCGCCTCGCTCGCCAATGTGATTCAGGCCAACTCCACCGGCAGGGCGCTGCCGATGGTCAGCCTTCTGGCATGGTCGATGCTGTATGGTGTGATCGCGGATTTTGCCCTGGCGTGGATTACGGCCGGTCCCCCGGTGCTCCCCGCGGACCCGCATTACTGGGCGGGAATCGGCTGGCTGGCGCTGGCCGGATCGGTTGTCACCTTCCCCTTGTATTATACCATCGTGCGCGAAATCGGCGCCGGGCGGGCGGCGTATAACGGTGTCTTCGTGGTGGTCGTCGCGATGCTGATTTCGACCTTTATCGAAGGGTATGAATGGTCGCTGCTGGCGGCAGGCGGGGCAATTCTGGCGCTGGCGGGCATGGTGCTCGCGCTACGTGCCAAACACGCCTGACTTATACCAGGCTGCGCAGTCCGGCCTTGTAATCGGGAAAGGCCGGTTGCCAGCCCAGCACCCGTTTGGCCTTGCCATTGGCAACCCGCCGGTTCTCGCCATAAAACCCGCGCGCCATGGGGGACAGCCTGGCATCTTCCAGCGTCAATAGCGGCGGCGGCGCGCGGCCCAGCAAGGCGCAGGCTTCCTCGATCACGGTATTCTGGCTGGCGGGCAGATCGTCGGACAGATTATACGCCCCGGCGGGCGCGCCCAACCCGGCGATTACGCCGCTGACGATGTCATCGACATGCACCCGGCTGAATACCTGCCCGGGCAAGTCGATCCGGTTTGCCTTGCCTTCCCCGACCCGCGTCAGAGCATTGCGGCCCGGCCCGTAAATTCCGGGCAGGCGGAACACCCGCGCGCCGCGTTCCAGCCATTTTCCATCCGCATCGGCGCGGGCGGTACGGCGGCCCGAACCGGTCTGTGCGCTTTCATCGACCCATGCGCCGCCGGTATCGCCGTAAACACCGGTGGAGGACAGATAGCCGAGCCAATGCTGCGTCAAGTCGGTGCCGTAGCGGCCCAGCACGGGATCGGCATCTTCAGCTGGCGGGACGCTGGACAAGACATGGCTGGCCCGGGTCAGGGCATCTCGCACCGCCGCCCCATCCCGGAAATCGACATCACCGTTGCTGCCGGTGGCCTCCACCACCCAGCCGCGCCCGCGCAACCCGGCGGCAATGCGCGAGGCAGTGTAGCCAAGGCCGAATATGAACATATGTGCCATGCTGCGCGTTGTAGGCATTGGAAGCGCAAAGGAAAGCACCTAGGAAGCAGTAATGGATATTGCCCGCACCCCCTCCGCCACGAACAGCAACCCCGAAATGGCTGACGCCGCAGTCCGGCCGAAAAGCCCGGCAACGATCAGGCGCGAGGATTATCGGCCTTTTGCCTGGTTGGTGCCGGAAACGAAGCTGGTGTTCGAATTGGGGCTGGAGCGGACCAGAATTGCCGCCACTCTCACCGTCACCCGCAATCCGGCGGCGGATCCTTCACCCACCATCCTGCTCAATGGTGATGGTCTGGTGCCCCTGTCGGTATTGGTCGATGGCGAACTGACCCCCAGCTGGAGCGTGCAGGAAGGCAATCTGATTGTCTCACTTCCGGGTGACACCCATGAAATTACTGTGGTCACCGAAGTGGACCCTTCGGCCAACACCCAGCTGATGGGTCTGTTTGCCTCGGGCGGGATGCTGTGCACCCAGTGCGAGGCGGAGGGGTTCCGGCGGATCACCTTCTTCCCCGACCGCCCTGATGTCCTGTCCACCTATTCCGTGCGGATTGAGGGGCCAAAGGCGCAGTTTCCCGTGCTGCTGTCCAATGGCAACATGATTGCCAGCGGTGATGGCGCAGAGGGGACCCATTGGGCCCAGTGGGACGACCCATGGCCCAAGCCGTCCTATCTTTTCGCGCTGGTCGCCGGCGATCTGGTAGCGAATTCCGACATTTTCACCACGGTTTCCGGGCGGGAAGTTGCGCTGAACATCTATGTTCGGGAAGGCGATCTGCCGCGCACCGACCATGCGATGGCATCGCTCAAGGCATCGATGAAATGGGACGAGCAGGCATTCGGCCGCGAATATGATCTTGACCTGTTCAACATCGTTGCGGTCAGCGATTTCAACATGGGGGCGATGGAGAACAAGGGCCTCAACATATTCAACACCAAATATGTGCTGGCCGACACCGAAACCGCGACCGACGGGGATTATGACGCAGTCGAAGGCGTCATCGGCCATGAATATTTCCACAATTGGTCAGGCAACCGGATCACCTGCCGCGACTGGTTCCAGCTGAGCCTGAAAGAGGGCTTCACTGTGCTGCGCGACCAATTGTTCAGCCAGGATATGCTGGGCGAGGCAGTCAAGCGGATCGAGGATGTGCGAATTCTCCGATCGGTCCAGTTCCCCGAGGATTCCGGCCCGCTGGCGCATCCGATCCGGCCCGACAGTTTCCAGGAAATCTCCAACTTCTACACCTCGACAATCTACAACAAGGGTGCCGAAGTAATCCGGATGATCCGGACCATGGCCGGCCCTGAATTGTTCCGCAA
The DNA here is from genome assembly GCA_041741895.1 of Pontixanthobacter sp. Classification (GTDB taxonomy): domain Bacteria; phylum Pseudomonadota; class Alphaproteobacteria; order Sphingomonadales; family Sphingomonadaceae; genus Allopontixanthobacter. Next base: position 15,499 of record JBGSJO010000020.1, on the reverse strand, counting down.
AGGCACAGATCTTTATTTTGACCGCCATGACGGACAGGCCGCAACCTGCGAGGATTTTGTGACCGCGATGGAGGACGGGACCGGTCTCGACCTGACGCAGTTCCGCCTGTGGTACAGCCAGGCCGGCACGCCGCGGATAGATGTGCGCCTGTCCCACGAAGGCAGCACTGCCACGCTGCATCTGAAACAGACCTTGCATGCCACACCAGGTCAGGCGGACAAGGCGCAATTGCCTATCCCGCTGCGGATTGCCCTGTTTGACCAGGCCACCGGTACGCATTCGGGCGAACGGCTGGTGGTGCTGGACAAGGCCGAAGCCGAATTTTCCTTCGGCGGTTTCGCAGGTCCGCCGATCCTATCCATTAACCGCGGTTTTTCCGCGCCTGTCACCATCCACCGGTCTGTCAGCCGCGAAGAACTGGTGTTCCTCGCCGCGCATGATGACGATCCCTTTGCCCGTTACGAAGCGATGCAGGATCTGGTGGTTGGCCATCTTGCACTTGCCACGGGCAAGGGGCTGGATGATGCCTCCCGCAATGCGGCGCAGGCCGACATTGCTTCTGCCTTGCGCGCCATCCTGACCGATCCGGACATCGACGATTCGATGCGCGGCGAGCTGATGATGCTGCCCGGCCAGACCTATCTGGCAGAACAGCTGGCCATTTCCGATCCCGCCCGCATTCATGCAGAACGTGAAGGGCTGAAGGCATGGCTCGCCGCGCAGCTCGCTGGTGAACTGGTGGACCTTCACGCAAGGGCCAGCGCGGTGCCGGCTGCGCTCGATGCCGCAGCGCGCGGTGCGCGCAAGGTGAAGACGCAGGCTCTGGTCTATCTGGCTGCAGGCGGCGGCGCGGCGGCATCGGACATGGCGGCAGCGCAATATGACGCAGCCGAAACCATGACCGACCGGCAGGGTGCATTGATGGTGCTTGCCGGACTGGAGACAGCGGCGCGAACCGACAAATTGATCCATTTCTACCGCCGCCATCAAGGCAATGATCTGGTGATTGACAAATGGTTCGCGATCCAGGCATCTTCGCTCCACCCGCAGGCTCTGGCGCATGTCAAGGCGCTGGCAGAACACCCCGATTTCACCTTGCGCAATCCCAACCGTGTGCGTTCGCTCTACATGGCATTTGCCGGAAATCCGCAGGCTTTCCATGCCGTCAGCGGCGAGGGGTACCGGATGATTGCCGATTTGATCCTGGCGCTTGACCCGATCAATCCGCAGACGGCAGCACGCTTTGTCACCCCGCTGGGCCGCTGGCGGCGGCTGGAACCGAGCCGCGCAGAATTGATGCGGGCCCAGCTTGAACGCCTGGCCGCAGCTCCGGCCCTCTCGCGCGATACATTCGAACAAGTGACGCGCAGCCTTGGCTGAAGGGGCTGAAGTCATCCGCGCCGCTGTTCTGGACGGCGTGCCGCACGGTTTCCTTGGTCGGCGCGGGGGTGTCTCAACCGGAGTGGTCGCTGGGCTGAATGCCGGATTGGGCGCGCAGGATGATGATGCCGCAGTGGCTGAAAACCGCCGCTTGGCCGTTTCAGCCGTTATGCCGGGATCACACCTGGTCACTCCGTTTCAGATCCATTCCCCCGATGCCGTGATTGTCCGCGAGGCACGGGCCCTGGCGGATCGCCCACGCGCCGATGCGCTGGTCACAGACCGGCCCGGATTGCTGCTGGGGATTGTCACAGCCGATTGCGCACCGGTCCTGCTGGCGGACAAAGAAGCGGGCATTGTCGGCGCAGCCCATGCCGGGTGGCGCGGCGCGCATGACGGGATTATTGCATCGACCGTCGCCGCTATGGCGCAATTGGGGGCAGAACCGGCCCGGATTTGTGCTGCGATCGGGCCATGTATCGCGCAGGTCAGTTATGAAGTGGACACAGGATTTCGCGATCACTTCGGAACGGACGCAGACAGATTTTTCTTTCCCGGCCAACCCGGTCATAGCCAGTTCGACCTCGAAGCCTATGTCGCATCCCGGCTGGCCGAGAGCGGAATCGGCAGCATTGAGCGCCTTGGCCTCGACACCTATGCAGACGATACACGCTTTTTCTCCTACCGCAGGTCGTCGCATCGGGGGGAGGGGACTTATGGCCGCCAGATCAGCCTGATCTCAATACCGCAATAGCGGCGCGGTTTCAGCGCGCCTGTACCGCTACGGATTGCGTCCATTGCCATACCGCAGTTTGGCCCATGTTGTCATAAACTTCGCGCGACAGAAAATACCGAGGGTCAGCGATTGCGGAAAACCGAACAGGCAGTGCCAAAAAGGCGGTTGGCAGGGCAGGCAATCAAGGCTATCAGCGCGCCCAAACCGGCGTTGGGCAAAGATTTCTCCACATTCGCCCGACCGGCTGCAAAACGGGGCTACCTCTCGATGTTGGGATCTCCAGATTGCGGCTGGGCTGCCGGACGTTAGACGACTTAACAAGGCTGGATGAATGGCTGATACAACTGGCACCGCAAACCCGGAAAACGCAGGCGCCGCCATTGGTGTCGATGGCGAAGATGGTGTTCGCCGGCGCGACTTCATCAATATTGCAGCGGTTAGTTTTGCCGGTGTTGGCGGGGTTGCCGTGGTCTATCCGCTGGTCAGCCAGATGGCTCCGTCGGCGGATGTCCTTGCTGAAAGCAGCACCGAAATCGACGTCGGCATGATCGAGCCGGGCCAGGCAATCAAGGCCGTGTTTCGCAAGCAGCCTTTATTCGTGCGCCGGTTGACCGCGGCGGAAGTCAGTGCGGCAAACGACGTTGCGCTGTCCGATCTGCGCGATCCGGCCACGCTGGGCGACCGGACCAAGGAAGGTCATGGCGACATGCTGGTGACGATGGGCGTGTGCACCCATCTCGGCTGCGTTCCGCTGGGAGCTGCCGAAGGCGAAAACAAAGGCGAATTTGGCGGCTATTTCTGCCCGTGCCACGGTTCGCACTATGATACCGCCGGACGGATCCGCAAAGGGCCTGCACCGACGAACCTGTTAGTGCCGGAATATGAATTTACATCCGATACAGTAATTCAGGTCGGATGAAGGTAAGAGGCAAGATATGAGTTTTCCCTGGGCCCGCGAATATCAGCCGACCAACGGCTTGATGAAGTATTTTGACGAAAAGCTTCCCCTGCCGCGTTTGATGTATAATGCGATCGGTGCAGGTTATCCGGTCCCGCGTAATCTGAGCTATATGTGGAACTTCGGTGTTCTGGCCGGGTTCTGCCTGGTGATGCAGATCATCACCGGCGTGGTACTGGCGATGCATTATGCGCCAAATGCGCTGATCGCCTTTGCCACCACCGAACACATCATGCGCGATGTAAACTGGGGCTGGCTGATGCGCTATGCGCACGCCAATGGCGCCAGCTTTTTCTTCGTGGTGATCTATCTCCACATCTTCCGCGGCTTCTTCTATTCATCCTATAAAGCTCCGCGCGAGATGATCTGGCTGCTGGGCGTGGTCATTTTCCTGCTGATGATGGCAACGGCCTTCATGGGCTACGTCCTGCCCTGGGGCCAGATGAGCTTCTGGGGGGCGAAGGTGATTACCGGCCTGTTCGGCGCCATTCCGCTGGTGGGCGAGCCGATCCAGGTCTGGCTGCTGGGCGGGTTTGCGCCGGATAATGCCGCGCTGAACCGTTTCTTCAGCCTGCACTTCCTTCTGCCATTCGTGATCGCCGGTGTAGTGATCCTGCATATCTGGGCGCTGCACATCCCCGGATCGTCCAATCCGACGGGCGTCGAAATCAAGACAGAAGCCGATACCCTGCCGTTCCACCCCTATTACACGGCGAAGGATGGCTTCGGGCTGGGCGTGTTCCTGCTGCTCTTCCTGGCCTTCGTGTTCTTCATGCCGAACGCGCTAGGTCATCCAGAGAACTACATTGAGGCCAACCCCCTCTCCACGCCCGCGCTGATCGTACCCGAATGGTATTTCTACCCGTTCTACGCCATCCTGCGCGCCTTTACTTTCGACTTCTTCTTCATCCCGGCGAAGCTGATGGGCGTGCTGGCGATGTTCGCTGCGATCCTGGTGTGGTTCTTCCTCCCGTGGCTGGACAAGTCGCCCGTGCGCTCGGGCCATTACCGCCCGCTGTTCCGGATTTTCTTCTGGATCCTGGTGGTCGACATGGCTGCGCTGTTCTGGCTCGGCGGCACGCACGCTGAAGAGCCGTACATCATGTTCAGCCAGCTCACGACCGCATATTACTTCCTCCATTTCCTGGTGATCCTCCCGATTGTTTCTTCGATCGAGAAGCCCAAGCCATTGCCCTATTCGATTACCGAATCGGTCCTGGGGTCCGATAAGGATGCATCCCCGGCAAGCCCCGCAGCCGCGAATTGAACGCGCTGGCAATCGGTAAAATTAGTAGAAAGCGACTGACATGATCCGCCTCTTCGGAATTCTTACAGGTCTATTCTTCGCCGTGGCGGTGTTGTGGTCTTTCGGCAACGGCGTGTTCGTTGCCGCGACCGAGGGACTGGGCGAGGAAACTGCGGAAAAGGTTTTTTACGAACAACCCGAAAAGCTGGATCTTCCAAGCGACGGTATTTTCGGCACATTTGACGTGGCCCAGCTTCAGCGCGGATATCAGGTGTACAAGGAAGTTTGTGCCGCCTGTCACTCGCTGAAATTCGTCGCCATTCGCGATCTCGCGCAGCTTGGCTATGACGAAGGTCAGATCAAGGCGGAAGCGGCCAGTTTCCAGGTGCCCGGCATCGATCCCAACACCGGAGAAGCCACGACACGTCCTGGCCTATCGACCGATTATTTCCCGTCGCCTTACGCAAACACTGTCATGGCGGCCGCTGCGAACAACAATGCGATCCCGCCCGATCTGTCGCTTATCACCAAGGCCCGTCATGACGGCACGGCATATGTGCACTCCTTGCTTACCGGCTATTCCAGCCCGCCAGCTGAATTGACGCAGCAGTTCCCGGATTTCAGCACCCCGCCGGGCCTGAATTTCAACCGGTATTTCCCGAACCTCAACATCGCGATGGCCCCGCCGCTGGCCGTTGATGGACAGGTTACCTATGCTCCCGGCAATCCCGACCCGACGATCGACCAGATGGCGACCGACGTTGCGGCGTTCCTGACGTGGACAGCGGAACCGACGTTGGTGAAGCGTCGGCAGACCGGCTTTGCCGTGCTCGGCTTCGTTCTGTTTGCCACGATCCTAGCCTACTTTGCGAAGCAGCAGGTCTGGGCCGCGGTGAAACCGAAAAAGGCGGCCAAGGCCAAGGATTGAGCCTGCGCTGGTTTCATTTCAAAGCGTTTGTGAACTTCGGCCCCTTGCATCATATCGATGCGAGGGGCCTTTATATTCGGGGAATGATTTCATGGATTCCGACGCGCTGAAAGCCCTGATTCGGACCGTTCCCGATTTTCCCGAACCCGGCATTCAATTTCGTGATATTACTACCCTGATCGGGCATGGTCCGGGGCTTTCTGCCACAATCGACAATCTTGCCCGGCGAGCGCATTCGGCTGGTGCGCAGGCCATTGCCGGGATGGAAGCGCGCGGCTTTATTTTCGGTGCTGCAGTCGCTGTAAAATTGGGTCTTGGCTTTGTTCCGGTTCGCAAGCCCGGCAAATTGCCGATCAAGACCATCGGTATCGATTATGCGCTGGAGTATGGCACGGACCGGCTGGAGATTGACCCCGGTGCCATTACCAATGCCCAGAATGTGGTGATCGTGGATGATCTGATCGCTACCGGGGGAACGGCGCTGGCCGCTGCCGAATTGCTGCGAATGGCCGGTGCGCGGGTCGATCATGCGCTGTTCGTAATCGACTTGCCCGATCTGGGCGGCGCGAACAGTTTGCGGCTTGCGGGCCTCTCTGTCGAGGCGATCATGCACTTTTCCGGCAAGTAAGCGCGGACATATCGGCCGTTTGGCGCATCGCCCTGATTGCCCTACAGTGACTCCTTGTCTTGGTCCCGCGGTGCTGCATAAGGGGTTAGATGGAAGAACAGGCAATTGTGATCGCCCTGGTGGGCGTATTGGGCATTGGCGCCCAATGGATTGCGTGGCGCACGGGCTGGCCGGCGATTGTGCTGATGCTGGCGGCCGGATTTCTGGCCGGACCGGTATTTGGCGTATTCGATCCCGAACATGCCTTTGGCGATCTGCTTGAACCGATGGTTGCCATCGGGGTTGCGCTGATCCTGTTCGAAGGCGGCCTAAGTCTCGATCTGCGCGAATTGCGGCACGCCGGGGATGGAGTGGTACGCTTGGCCACCCTCGGCGTCTTGCTTGGCTGGGCATTTGGTTCTCTTGCAGGCTTCTGGATTGCCGGACTGAATTGGCCGGTCGCTGTGCTGTTCGGCGGCATTCTGGTGGTTACCGGGCCGACAGTGGTCATTCCGCTGCTGCGCCAATCGTCCATCCAGACGCGGCCGGCATCGATTCTCAAATGGGAAGCCATCGTCAATGATCCCACCGGCGCGCTGTGCGCCGTGATTGCCTATGAATATTTTCGCAAATTGAACGAATTCCCGGACGCAACGATTTTCGAAGTTGTTCCGCCCTTGATCATCGCAGCTATTGTGGCGGGACTGATCGGTTACGCATCTGCGGCCGTGATTGCTTGGGCTTTCCCGCGCGGGGTTGTTCCGGAATATTTGAAGGTGCCGGTGCTGCTGAGCACGGTCATCGCCGTATTTGTGGTATCCAACCAGATCGAGCATGAGGCGGGTCTGGTTGCAGTCACGGTAATGGGCATCGCCCTGGCCAATATGAATGTGTCCAGTTTGCGCAGCATTCATCCGTTCAAGCAGAACATCGCCGTGATTCTGGTGTCGGGCATTTTCGTATTGCTGGCATCCTCGCTCAAGGTGCAGGATCTGGCCTATTTCAACTGGCGCTTCGGCGCGTTTCTGCTGGCGCTGCTATTCCTCGTGCGTCCAGCCACAATCCTGATCAGCCTGGCGTTCAGTTCCGTCCCCTGGAACGAGCGCCTGTTCCTGGCATGGATCGCCCCGCGCGGGATTGTGCTGGTGGCCATTTCCGGCCTGTTTGCGTTGCGGCTCGCCGAACTCGGCTATGCCGACGGAAATGTTCTGATCGGCCTCAGTTTTGCTGTAGTGGTGGTCACCATCGTTGCGCATGGTTTCACGATTGACATTGTTGCGCGCTGGCTGAAGGTGAAGGGGGTCACGCGCCCCGGCCTGTTGATTGTCGGCAGTACCCCGTGGACCATCGCCCTGGCAGAGCAATTGCACAAATTGAAGACCCCGGTGTTGGTTGTCGATTCCAGTTGGCAGAGACTTTCGCCGGCCCGGCAAAAGGGACTGCCCTTCTATCACGGCGAAATCTTGAACGAGGCGACCGAGCACAATCTCGATCTGGCGCCGTTCCAGGTGCTGGTCGCGGCGACCGATAACGAGGCCTATAATGCGCTCGTATGCAATGAATTCGCGTATGAGATCGGGCGTGATTCCGTGTATCAGCTGGGCGCATCTACCGGTCAGGACGATCACCGCAAATTGCCCGATTCCCTACGCGGTCGGGCCCTGTTCCAATCCGGGTTCGGGGTGGAAGATGTGAACCAGCGCCAGTCAGACGGGTGGATTTTCCGCCAGACAAAATTGTCCGATGAATTCAAGTTTGCGGATGCAAAGGCAAAGCTGCCTGAATCGACCCATATGCTGCTGCTGGTTCGTGAAACCGGTACCATGCGGTTTTTCACCCATGCCTCGCGGCCCGAACCGCGTGCCGGGGACACGATCATTTCCTTTTCACCGCCGCAAAAATTCACCACTGAACAAGCGGTTGCCAAGAATGCGGAGAAACGCGGGCCCAAGGCCCAACCAGCATGATCATGATCAAAACCAGACCCAAATCCATCACATCTGCCTTTATCGCAGTTTCATTCCTCGTTCTCAGCGCCTGTGCGCGTAACCAGCCGGCGCCGGAAGAAACGCCCGAACCGGCAGCCAGCCCCACAAAACCGGTGTCGATTTTCCGGCCGGAAGCCAAAGTCGTGCCAGTCGAAGCGCCACTTGCCCAACTGGATGCCGCCATATCATTCGGGCAAGGCGGCAAGGAACTGGATGATGCGGCCAAGGCGCAATTGGCGGCGATCATCGAGTCCGCCCAGATGAAGGCAGGGGGCACAGTGACATTACGCGGGCACACGGATTCGTCCGGCTATGACGAAGCCAATCTGCGCGTCTCCCGGCAAAGGGCGGAAGCTGTCGAGGCACATCTGATCGAAAACGGGGTTGGCCGGGACCGGATCAAGATCATCGCGCTTGGTGAAATGCGTCCGGTCGCGCCAAATGCAGGGTTGGATGGCACGCCGGACGAAGAAGGCCGCGCAGCCAATCGCCGGGTTGATGTAACCATTGCGGTTCCAGGGGTGCCGGTTGCTGCTCCTGCGCCCACTGGCGCTGAACCGCAACCGACGCCAGGTTCGGCCACGCTGGTCGAAGTGATTACCGCATCGGATTAATGCGGTTTGCCTGCCAATCGGCGGACATGTCCCAATAATGCTGTCAGGTCCGAATTGGTCGATGAGCCATCGCGGCTGGTGAATTCGCCGGGAAACGGGAACCTGGAATTGCTTGCCCCACGCGAAGCATGAAGCGGGTGGTTGACGAATCCGTACAGATAGTGCCAAGCGCGCCGGACTGCTTGCGTGACGCCGGGTCACCGCGTAATAGCACTGCGAGCGGGCGGGTATAGCTTAGTGGTAAAGCCCTAGCCTTCCAAGCTAGTGATGCGGGTTCGATTCCCGCTACCCGCTCCACAATTCTGCCCATCCGGCCGAAGTACGTCGCCTAGAGCATCGTGCCGTTAATCTGACGCATAGCCTGCTGCTTTGAAGTAGTTCTGGCATTCGTCTGGATTGTAGAGGTTGCAGATGTCTCCGATGGCTTCGATGAGGTCGTCGAAGGTCCGGGCGGCAGCCTTGCGCAAGTGGGCTTTGAGTTTGGAGAAGGCCATCTCGATCGGGTTCAGATCGGGCGAGTATTGCGGCAGGAACATCATCCATGCGCCGCGTGCCCGCAGGACGGCTTCGGCTTTGGCGCTTTTGTGCACTGAGAGGTTGTCGAGGATGACGACATCGCCCGGCTTGAGTGTCGGGGCGAGCTGTGTTTCGATATAGATATCAAAGGCCTCGCGGTCCATTGCCCCAGGGATGACCCACGGGGCTGTCAGCTCATTGTGGCGCAGGCCAGCGATGAACGTCTGGGTGCCCCATTTGCCGAACGGGGCACTGGCCTTGAGCCGTTTACCCCGTTTTGCCCGGCCTCGCAGGCGAGCCATCTTGGTGTTGACCGAGGTCTCGTCGATAAATACCAGCCGCCCCGGATGGCGGCGCATCCGGGGTTGCCTGCGGTTTATCCAGATCCTGCGCCGCTCGGCTACATCAGCGCGTGCGCATTCCGACGCCATCAGCTGTTTTTTTATATGTGAACCCAGCCCGGCAAAGAAGCTTCGAGAGCGACGCCCAGGCGGCAACCACCCCGCGCGTCGCCTGTAACCGTGCCGCCAGCTCCGGCATGGTGATGTCGGGCTCAGCCTCAACCACACCAATCAGGTAAGCCAGATGCGTCACCAACGGACCTTTACCTGCCGGACGCCCCTGCTTGCGGGGGCTGGGACTGCCTTCAGTCGACGCCCGTGCACTCCAGCGGATCGCTGAACTCACACTCACCGCAAACCGGTCCGCCGCCGCACGTCGCGAGCTTCCGGCCGCAACCGCTTCAACAACCCGAACTCGTAAATCAGCTGATCGGCATCTACCCATGGTCCACCTCCAATGAGGTTGAATCACAATCCCGCAGAAATAGGAATCCCCCGATCCACAAAATCAGCGCGCCGCTCTAAGGGACTTGCATGGTCAGACGCCTCTCCCCGACCAAAACCTATGCTTATCACACTACCTTGACACCAAGCCACCCTCCCGCTGAGCGGGTTCGTGCTTGTTGGCGGCATCGGCCAGCCCGTCTACATATTAGCGAGATGGGAAGATTCCGACGGCTGCCCGCGTTGAAGCCTGCATGCCAAGGTCGCGTACGGGCGATCGCACTATCCGGAGTGTCGCTACACACAGAGCAATAAGCAGCGGGCAGACTACTGCAGGCTCACCCAATTTGCCCATCTCAGCTAATCCGTATGCGGTCTCGGGGGAGAAAGATTGGATAAACATGCCGTAGCCTCCCGTCAGCCATGCGAGCGTCAGAAGCCCGGCCAACGCCCGAGGAGACCCGCGGGCGAGAATATCCGGCAAGCTAAATGCAAAACCGACACCAAGGATCGTGAGATCATAGTCATAGTTGTAAGGGCTTACAAACAAGGACAGCACGCAGATCAACGCGGCGCGGTGACGAAACTCCATAGCCGCAATCGAGACCCAAATCAGCAGGCCAACCGCCGCAAGCGCGCCTGCGACATGGCCAGCCATCGCCCAAGCGGCGGGCAATCCCCAACTCCACAATGAGGCATAGACCGAATTCATCCGGAAAAGGGGATAATAGCCCTGAGCAAGGAAGGCGCTTGCTTCCCTAACCGCGCCGAGAAAGGCGCCCCATACTGGCCATCCATAGGCAAAGGTTGCAATCGTCAAGGCAGCCAGTACGACTGATGCAGCGATCATCAACACGTTCCAGCGCCGTCCGATCAGCGCCAGCAGGCCTACGCCCACAGCAAGGTGCGGCTTGATGATCATCAGACCAAGTGGCAAGCCTGCGATGACTCTGTGGTTCCGCCATGCGAGCAAAAATACCCCGATCAGGCCCGCGGTCAAAAAGCCGTTCTGACCAGTCCGCAGATTTAACAGAACTACCGGCATCATGAAAAGCAGCACGCCGACAAGATACTGGCCCGCAATTCGATGCAGCACCACAAGATAGAAACCAAAGCTGGCAAGAGTGAAGATCACATAGGCCAATCCGATCGGCATACTGGATATGCCATCCATGAACAGGGTGAAGGGAGGCGGGTAGGTCCACGGCATGAAGCTGGATCTGGACCACATCCGGGCCTGCTCCTCCAACATGCTGGCCGCATCATAAGCGCTAGCGATATCGCCGCGCCCAGCTAAGGTTCCGGCAATGTAAAAGGCATCGAAATCGGTCAGAACCTTATCCTGCCCCAGCATTTCGGGCACCTGAAAGCGGATCGCGGACACTGCCACCAGTATCAGCGCCACCAGCACGAAAGCACCGAGGATGAGGCGGCTCTGGCCAATCCGCTGGATCACTGAATGGGCCTTGTCGCTCACAGCTTGGTTCCCTTGAAAATTTCTTCCGGGATAGCCTGGATCACTGCCAGCACCAGTCGCCATACCGGCTTGACATAAATGACGTTACGCCGCTTTTCAGCCGCGCGCAGAATTGTCTCTGCAGCCGCATCGGGTTCGGCAGTGAGGCGCGCTGGCAGATCCATTCCTGCGGTCATGCGGGTGCGCACAAAGCCCGGTAGCACGGTCATCACGTGGACGCCCGATTTCGATAGGCGATTGCGCAGGCCTGAAAGAAAGGCAGTGTAACCGGCTTTGGCCGAGCCATAAACGTAGTTACTCGCCCGCCCGCGTTCGCCCGCAACTGAGCTGATGCCGATAAGCGTGCCACTACCGCGCTGCGCAAATCGTTCGGCGATCAGGCCAGTAAGCAGCGCCGGCCCTTCGTAATTGGTGCGCATGGTCAAGGTGGCGGCAGCAAGATCGCGCTGCGCTGTTGCCTGATCGCCCAGCAACCCGACAACGCAGATTGCCACCTCGGGAGCTTCCGGCAGACCATCGAGGAAATCAGCAAAGCTGCTGGTGTCGAGTATGTCGAGTTCATGCACGCTCGCGATGGTGCCATGTCGCAACGCAATGTCGGCGGCGTCTGCCTCCAGCCCGGCTGCCGCGCGCGCCGCCAGCTGCACAGGATACCCAGAGGCAGCATACCGGTGAGCCAGCGCCTTCCCGATATCGGAGCGCGCGCCGATGATAAGAACGGGCTTCGTATTCATAAACACAGCCTTTCGGATTGGCTTGATCGGAAATTGGCAATGCCGCCCTCGCGTCGGAACATCGCAAGCGTTTCGGCGCGGGGATCCGAGCGCCGCAAAGTCGCGGCGCTCATGCGCGCATCCTTGGCGAGATAGAAGCGCCCGCCGTGATCAAGCGTGATCGCATCGAGCCGCTCCATCAGCCGGGCTGACTTTTCCGAAAAGGGAAAGTCGAGCGCCAGCGTGTAACCATCCAACGGAAAGGAAAAGGGACCGTGCTCAGCCCCCAAACGCTTGAGCACCGACAAGAAAGAGCCTTCGCCGCTCGACGCGATAGCACGTAGCAATGCAGTTAGGCCCGGGTGGGCGCTTTCCAGGGGCAAGACGCATTGAAACTGCATGAATCCCCGCACACCATAAATGCGATTCCATTCGAGCACGGCATCGAGCGGATAGAAGTAGCTGTTCCAGTCGACCAGCCGATCGCCTGCTGAGCCCCGCGCATTACGATAATAGAGCGCGTTGAAAGTCTTGACCGTCATCCGGTTGAGAGCGGCCTGCGGCAGATCGAACGGGACTCTGTGGGTGCGCTTTGTCTGCGCCGCAAAGGGCGCGGCGCGGTGCGGGGTGGGCAGTTGGGCGATGTGTGCATGTTCCCCCAGCATCAGCGCCGAACGCCCCAGCCCCGCACCGCCATCAAGGCAATCGATCCACGCCACCGAGTAGGTCGACTGCGCATGTTCCTCGAACAGCGCCATCACGCTGTCGAGATCCTTGGCAGGCAGTGTGGTCTGGCGGATGTACGCGCTTTCCACCCGGCGCAAGCGAAAAGCTATACGCAGGATTATGCCGGTCAGCCCCATGCCTCCTAAGGTCCATGCGAACAATTCGGCGTTTTCCTGCGGGGAGCAGCGGCTCACCTCGCCATCTTCACCCATCAGGTCGACCCAGTCGACAAAGCGGCCGAAAGTGCCATCACGGTGGTGATTCTTGCCATGCACATCGGCCGCCACCATGCCGCCAATCGTCACGAACTTCGTGCCTGGGGTAACTGGCGGAAACCAGCCGCGCGGCAGAAAAGTTGCGATGACATCGGACAGCAACACGCCCGCCTCAGTTACTAATTGGCCGCCATCAGCATCGAAGGCGAGCATTCGGTTGAATCGGCGCATTTCCAGCGTAGCATTGCGTTGCATCGCGCAATCGCCGTAGCCGCGCCCGTTACCGCGCGCGATCCGCGGGCCATGGGCCAGCAGAGCGCGCAGTTCGGCTTCGCTGCCCGGCTGGTGGACATCGCACCATTGCTGCGGGAACCGGCCCCAGCCCGACAGTATCATGCTGGAACGCCCCTGCTTTGGGAGAACACAAAGCGCAGGTCGAGCCGGTATTTGACAACATACCCAATCGCGAGGCCTAGCACCGCGCCCAGTTCGCGCGCGGCGTGGGTGTGCCAGGTGAGCCAGAACACCGTCTCTGCTCCCCAGAAGATCGCCGTGGTTGCCACTCCCATCAGCGCGTACAGCGAGAACCGCTTGCCCTGCGCGCCAAACCCTTGCGAAAAATCGTAAAAAATCCACCGTTTGTCGAGAAGGTATTTGATGACGAGCCCGGCCAGCGTGCCTGCACCCAACGCCAGCGGATAGGCCAGCGGCGCGTGCGGTGAAGGAAACGCCAGCACCGCCCGCTGCACCGCCAGATTGGCCAGCATCGCAATCACGGCAAAGACGACATAGCGCGCAATTAGCATGGGTCGGCTCACACCAGGGCCCCTGTAAGCGCCAGCGTCCCGACCACGCCAGCGCAAACCAGACTCACCCGGTCGCGCGCGGCGAATACCAGAGGATCATCATGCATTTGCCCGCGGTGGGTCAGGATCGCAATACGGCTATTCCAGAACAACAGCACGAGGCACACGCCCCACAGCATTTCGGGTGTGTGGTAAAGCAGCTGCACCGGCTCCGAATTGGCATAAAGCGCCAGCACCAGCACCGAAACCATCCCCGCCGAAACGGCGATATTGTTGACGATTGACAGATCACCGACATGATAGCCACGGCCATGGGTCTTGACCCGGCCCGCCGCGACACCATCCACCAGTTCTGCCTGCCGCTTAACCGCTGCCAGCGAGAAGAAAAAGAAGGTCGAGAACGCCAGCAACCACATCGACGCCGGGATGCCAGTGGCCGCGGTACCTGCAAGGATGCGCATCGTGTAAAGCACTGCAAGCGCACAGATATCGACCGCCACCATCCGTTTGAGCCGGAATGAATAGGCAGTCGTCAGCGCAAAATAGGCCAGCAGCGCGCCGAGCAATGGGAGCCCGGACAAAAGCGCCGCGCCTATCCCTGCCAGCGCCAGCACGGGCATTAATAATGTGCCATGTGCGATGCTCAACGCGCCCGAGGCGAGCGGGCGACGGCGCTTGCGCGGATGGGCGCGATCGGCATTGAGATCGAGCAGGTCATTCAAGACATAGGTGCTCGATGCGATCAGGCCGAAGGCGATGAAGGCAAGAACTGAGTGCCATAAAGCATTCAAAGTGAGTTGATGCGCGGCCAGCATCGGCACAAACACCAGCACATTCTTGGGCCATTGGTGTGGCCGGATCAGGCGCACAGCGGCCTTAATTGAAGATGAGGCGGCCACCGCAGTTTCGCGCTTCGAAGGACCAGAGCCAATGAGCGTGGCCGCCTGCTGCGTCCAGCCTGGCGGCTCCATTCCGGCAGGTGCAATCATCGAATAGCCACCGGGGCCATAAAGCCGATCAAGCCCATCGTCCCCGCCAGTCGTGGATGCGATGCCGCCTTGTGCATCATCGAACACGCCGAGATAAGCCGCAATGCCTTTGACAGTGTCGCTATCCTGTTGGGCGATAAGAGCAACCCGCCCACCCGCCGCGCGCCATGATTGTGCCGTTTCGACAATGTCTTCACGATAACGCAGGCGTGCGGGAGCTAGATAGGCAATCCGCTTGAAACGGGACTCCAACTGGCTGCTGTTACGCACGGATTGGGAGAGCCCCTGCAAGGTTTTCAGCCAGCTTGCCGATGCGGCGGTCCAGAATGCCTCAAGCATTGTTTCTTGCGGCATCACCACCTGATCAAGGCGGATCACCAACACTGCTTTTGACGGACCCAGCCCCTGTTCTTTCATAACTGCGACTTCCGTGTTGCACCTAGCCTCGACGGACTCTGGTGTAACCGGGGCACTATAGTTAATTCCCTAATAATTTCTTTCCGGCACCAATCGGCAACGGCAGCTTCCCACTCAGTTATTGCCATCCAGACCCGATATTCGCAGTCCTAGTACTACAGTTGCATTTGCAGTCTCTTTTTGCGGTGGTAGAAAGCGGCGAGAGCTTGATGCGCTTGTCGCCATCGGGACCATGCCCAGATGAATGCGGGATGGCTTTGCGCGGCGAATATGAGCTTGGCGATCAGCCGCCGGATTTCCGCTGTGGTGAGGATGTCCTTACACAGTGAGGTCACGCGGCCTGGCGGTTTGGACTCGTTTTGTCCCGTTTCCCTGGAGCGCCGAGTTCGGGCTGGTC
>JBGSJO010000019.1:0-13490 GCA_041741895.1 Pontixanthobacter sp. | reverse complement strand
CCGGCGGCGAGCAGCAGCGCGTGGCCGTGGCCCGCGCGCTGGCGAACCGGCCCAATCTGGTGCTGGCGGACGAACCGACCGGCAATCTGGACGAGAAAACCGCGGACCGGGTGCTCGCACAGTTCCTCGAACTGGTGCGGGGAGAGGGCAGCTCTGCCCTGGTGGCGACGCATAACGAGCGGCTGGCCGCGAAAATGGATCGCGTGTTCCGCCTTCACGAAGGTTTGCTGGAATAATCGGACCCAAGTTTCCGGTGGTGCGTTGTTATAGGGAAGGAGATTTCCCATGACCGACCACCCCAGCACCTACCACGCCGACCCTGAAAATGTGGGACGAATCGATTGGGACGACCGCGCCAGCCTTCACCGCAAGGATGATGGGCACGGCGTTCTGGATGGTACCAAGAGCCTGCGCCGCGGCACTCTGGCGGAACTGATCCTGCACGTGCGGTTGCTGCCGGAGGAGGAGCGCGGAAAATACGTCATCCAGAAGTCCGGCGATCACCGTCTCGACATAGCGGAGATCGAGGCATTGGCCGCGCGGGAGGATTTTCCGTCGCCCGAGTGATGGTGGCTACATGCATCGTGATTGAATGGCCAACGCGGCGAACTATCGCTTGACCGCGCTCTTGGCTGGTCCGAATATTCGGGCCTAATCTATCGCCCGCATCAGGAACCAACCGAATGACCACTATTGCAGACTTCAAGGCCGAATTGCCCAATGGTAGTGAGATCGACCTGTCGGAAAAGCTCGGCACGGTGCTTCTGGTGGTCAACACCGCCAGCAAATGCGGCTTCACCCCGCAATATGACGGCTTGGAGAAAGTCTTCCGGAAATATGCCGATCAGGGCTTCGAAGTGCTTGGATTTCCCTGCAACCAGTTCGGCGGACAGGAGCCGGGTAATGCGGAGGAAATCGAACAGTTCTGCAAGGTCAATTTCGGCGTCACCTTCCCGCTGATGAAGAAGGTCGATGTCAACGGCCCCGGTGCCAGCCCGCTGTTCGACTGGATGAAGGCGGAGGCGCCCGGTTTGCTGGGCAGCAAGGCGATCAAGTGGAACTTCACCAAATTCCTGATAGATCGGGATGGCAATGTGGTGAAACGCTATGCCCCCGCGGATCGGCCTGAAACCATCGCCAAGGATATCGAAAAACTGCTGTGACCGATGCGCCGGGATCGCCCGAGGTTCGAGAACCTCCATGCCCCGTCACCCCAGCGAAAGCCGGGATCGCTCGCGGCGGGAGGAACTACAACCCCTCCGTCATCCCAGCGAAAGCTGGGATCGCGTGTGGCCACGTCGTGCCTTAGCTTGCAGCGATCCCAGCTTTCAGCTGGGATGACATGGTATGTGAACTCGCAGGGGTGGCGCGTTACCGCGAAGGGCATTGGGGGATAGATCGCGCTGGCCCCCTTCCAAATTCCGTCCATAATCCTAATCTGGCCCGATGTCCTTCGCCCCCTTCGTACCCTTGCGAGTCATGTCGTCCTATTCCCTGCTCGAAGGGGCGGTGGACCCCAAGGGAATCGCCAAACTGGCGAAGGAGCGCGGCTTTCCCGCCATCGCGAT
Organism: Pontixanthobacter sp.; assembly: GCA_041741895.1. Lineage (GTDB taxonomy): Bacteria > Pseudomonadota > Alphaproteobacteria > Sphingomonadales > Sphingomonadaceae > Allopontixanthobacter. The sequence goes on along the minus strand of JBGSJO010000019.1, from coordinate 11,922 downwards.
CTGCGACCGTAACGGGCTCTACGGGGTGGTCGCATTCGCCTCCGCCTGTTTCGCGGAAGGCATCCAGCCGATCATCGGCACCCTTCTCGGCATCGCACGCGACAAGAACGGAAAGCAGGTCGATTATCTACCTTTGTTTGCGCAGGACGAGACCGGTTACGACAATCTCTGCCATCTGGTCAGCCATGCCCATCTGGGCCGCCCGCTGGAGTTTGAGCCGCATGTCCGCCTGAGCGATCTGGAAGGGCATTCAGGCGGGCTGATCGCGCTGACCGGAGCGGGCGAGGGTGCGGTTTCGCGGCTGCTGGCGGACGGGCAGCAGGACCATGCGGAGGCGATGCTGGAACGGCTGAAAGGCCTGTTTCCCGGCCGCCTCTATATCGAACTAGCTCGCCTGAAAGTTGCAGTGCAAGACAGCGCGGAAGCCGCCCTGATCGACCTCGCCTATGCGCGCGATTTGCCGCTGGTGGCGACCAATCCCGCCAATTTCGCCGATCCACATGTCCACCCCGCGCATGACGCGATGTTGTGCATTGCCCATTCGACGCATATCGAGGCGGAGGACCGGCCCCGGTCCAATCCGCAGGCTTTCGTCAAATCCGCGCCGATGATGGAAGAACTGTTCGGCGACCTGCCCGAAGCGACCGCAAACACGCTGACCATTGCCCGGCGCTGCGCCTTCGCGCCGCCCAACCGCGATCCGATCCTGCCCAGCCTGGCGGGCGATTTGGAGGGGGAGGTCAAGCTGCTGGCGGATGATGCCCGCGCCGGCCTGGATGCGCGGCTGGCGCTGTATGGCGAAATGACAGCCGAGGAACGCAAGGTCTATGACGACCGCCTGCAGTTCGAAATCGACATCATCACCGGAATGGGCTTTCCCGGTTACTTCCTGATCGTGGCCGATTTCATCAAATGGGCCAAGGAACAGGATATTCCGGTGGGGCCGGGGCGCGGTTCGGGCGCGGGTTCATTGGTGGCATGGTCGCTGACGATCACCGATCTCGACCCGATCAGGCTCGGCCTGCTGTTCGAACGGTTCCTCAATCCCGAACGTGTCTCCATGCCGGATTTCGATATCGATTTCTGCGAAACGCGGCGCGGCGAAGTGATCCGCTATGTGCAGCAGAAATACGGCGCGGATCATGTCGCGCAGATCATCACCTTCGGCAAGCTGAAGGCTCGCGCCGTGCTGCGCGATTGCGGGCGCATCCTGCAGATGAGCTACGGGCAGGTGGACCGATTGTGCAAGATGGTGCCCAACCACCCGACCGATGCCTGGACCCTGCCGCGCACGCTGAACGGCGCGGCCGAATTCCGGCGCGAATATGATAATGAGCCGGAAGTGAAGCGGCTGGTCGATCTGGCGATGCAACTGGAAGGGTTCCCGCGCAACAGTTCCACCCATGCCGCCGGGGTGGTGATCGGGGACCGGCCGCTGGCGCAGCTGGTGCCGCTATACCGCGATCCGCGGTCCGATATGCCGGTGACCCAGTTCGACATGAAACATGTCGAAAGCAGCGGGTTGGTGAAGTTCGATTTTCTCGGCCTGAAAACCCTTTCGGTGCTGCAGAAGGCAGTCAAGCTGCTGGAAAAGCGCGGGATTGCCGTCAACCTCGATACGCTGGCATGGGATGATGCGGCGGTTTACAAATTGCTCCAGTCGGGCAGTACAGTCGGCGTATTCCAACTGGAATCCGAAGGGATGCGGCGTACGCTGGCGGCGGTGAAACCGACCAATTTCGGCGACATCATCGCGCTGGTTTCGCTCTATCGCCCCGGCCCGATGGACAACATCCCGCTGTTCGGCAAACGCAAGAATGGCGAAGTCGAAATCGCCTATCCGCACCCCAAGCTGGAGGGGATACTGGCCGAAACCTACGGGATTTTCGTCTATCAGGAACAGGTTATGCAGGCCGCGCAGATCCTGGCCGGATATTCGCTCGGCGATGCGGATTTGCTGCGCCGCGCGATGGGCAAGAAAGTCCAGGCGGAAATGGATGCCCAGCGCCAGCGATTTGTTGATGGGTGCAAGGAAAATTCCGGCATCGACAGGAAACAGGCCAACGAATTGTTCGATTTGATCGATAAATTTGCCGGCTACGGTTTCAACAAATCGCATGCCGCCGCCTATGCCCTGCTGGCCTATCAGACCGCTTGGCTGAAGACGCATTACCCGCATGAATTCTATGCCGCATCGATGTGTTTCGACATGCACCAGTCGGAAAAACTAGCGATCTTCGTCGATGACATGCGCCGTGCCGGCCATGCGCTGGAGGGGCCATGCATCAACCGTTCGCAGCCGGAATTCAGCGTCGAGCGGACGGATGATGGCTATGCCGTGCGTTATGCCTTGGCCGGCATCCGCAATGTTGGCGAGAAAGCGATGGCGGGAATCGTGGCGGAGCGGGAGGCGCATGGCTGGTTCGACAATTTGCAGGACCTGTTCGAACGGGTGCCGCCCGGTTCGATGAACCGCCGCGGGCTGGAAGGCCTCGCCGCGGCGGGCGCGCTGGACCGGCTGGAGCCGAACCGCGCCAAGGTGTTCGAAAATGCCGAGATGTTGCTGGCGGTGGCCGATGCGGCCGAACGCGAACGCAACAGCGGGCAGGGCGGATTATTCGGCGGCGAGGACCACGCGGTGGAACCCATCCGTCTGGCCGATACCGATGAATGGTCCCGCGCCGAACGCATGGCGAAGGAACGGGAGAATTTCGGGTTCTATTTCTCCGCCCATCCGGTCGAACAATATCGCGCCGTCGCATCTGCCAATGGCGCGCGCAGCTTCGCCAGCCTGATGGAAAGCGGGGCACCGCCGGGAGGGCGCGCGCCCGCGGTGATGGCCGCGATGGTCGAAGGCGTGAAACGCGGCAAGACCCGCCGCGGCAAGGATTTCGTGCGCGCCAGTTTCTCCGACCCTTCCGGCCAGTTCGACGCCGCCTGTTTCGAGGAATCGCTGGTCGAAAATTTCATCAAATGGGCCGCAGAGGGGACCTGCATCCTGCTGAATGTCGAACTGGATTCTCCCAGCCCGGACGAACCGCCGCGCGTGACCATCCGCGGCGGCAGGCCGCTGGACGAGGTCAAGGGCGGGTCACGCATGCTGCTGACGCTGGATATCCACCGCGCAGACGTGCTGCATGATCTGAAGCTGGAGCTGATCCCCGGGGCGGAAGGCCGAGGCGAAGTGCTGGCAACGCTGCATGCCGATGGCGGCGCCCTGCCGGTGGTCCGGCTCGGCCGCGATTTTCAGCTCGACGGTGAATTGGCCGAGCGGCTGGAGCAAATCGAAGGCGTTTCCAACGTCTCGCTCAGAACCCGGCGCGGGCCGACGCATTTACGGCTGGTCGCCTGACTTTTGAGTCGGGCCGACTTCGGCGCGCGGCGGATATTTAGCGAAAATCGTGCTGTGCCGGCTAAGCACCGGCAGCGCCGTGGGTGTCAGCAAGGCGTTCCAGATATCTTTCCAGTTTCCTCACAGGTCCACTCTTTGCGCCAATTCCAGGCTCGCAGAATGTCCCAAGCCTCTCCGATGATCGCGACACTCAAGACCAGCAGCCAGGGCCGCCATTGCCGGGCTTTCCATCCGAAAATCAGGCACGATCCCAGATATAGCCTCAGCGCAATGTAAATATGCAGCGCGTCCTTGGACAAACCGGACAGCGTGATCAAAATGACCTTTAAGGCATCATAATTGCTCATTTTCGTCCTCTGACCCCAATTGCCTTGCCTTAAAAGGGCGGGCATGGGTAGCAAAACACCATGTACAGGAGATGGATATGCACGTGCTTGGCGCCATGCAGGATTGGGACCTCAACGTAACCCGGCTGATCGACCACGCGGCCCGCGAACACGGCCCGCGCGAAATCGTGACCCATTGGGCCGATGGCAGCGAAACGCGCACCGATTGGGCGGGTATTCGCCGCGATGCATTGAAGATGACGCAGGCCCTGCAGGCCGCCGGCATCGGTAAGGGTGACCGGATCGCGACGCTGGCGATGAACCATTCGCGCCATCTGGTGACGTGGTACGGCGCGGTCGGTGTCGGCGGGATCCTGCACACCATCAACCCGCGCCTGTTCGAAGATCAGCTGGAATATATCGCCAATCATGCCGAAGACCGGGTGCTGCTGTATGATGCGGCGTTCCAGGGCGTGGTCGACAAGATGAAGCCGCTGTGGACCACCATCGAACATTATATCTGCTTCGACAGCGGCGAACATTCGGCCGCGTTCGAGGATTGGATCGCCCCCTATGATGGCGATACCGGGTGGGCCGAAGTGGACGAGCGCGATCCCTGCATGCTGTGTTACACCAGCGGCACCACCGGCCATCCCAAGGGCGTGTTGTACGAACACCGATCGACCTTGCTCCACGCGATCAGCGGGTTGCAGCCGGCCATCTTCGATTTCCGGGCCAGCAGCGTGATGTTGCCCGTTGTCCCGATGTTCCATGCCGCCAGCTGGGGCCTGCCCTGGGCCGGGGCCGCAGCGGGGATCAAGTTCGTCTATTCCGCGGTCAATGATCCGAAAGTCCTGTGCCAATTGATGGCGCGCGAGGGAGTGACCCATTCCGCTGGCGTGCCGACTGTGTGGCTGGCCATGTTCCAGCACATGGACGCAACGGGGGAGAGCTTGCCCACGCTGAAACTGGCGATCATCGGCGGTTCGGCCGCACCGCGTTTCATGATCGAACGGCTGATGAAGGCCGGGGTCCGCGTGGCGCACGCCTGGGGCATGACCGAAACATCCCCCATCGGCACGACCGGGGCGGAACCGCATAATTGGGATGAAATGTCGTTCGACGAGCAGGTGTCCGTCAAGGCGAAGCAGGGCGTGCCGCCGTTCGGAGTGGAACTGCGCTGCGTCGATCTGGATGATATGACCACTGTTCTGCCGCGCGACGGCGAAACCTCGGGCGCGCTGCAGATTCGCGGGCCGTGGGTGATCAAGCGCTATTTTAAGGCGGAGGAAGACGCGGTCACGCCGGATGGCTGGTTCGACACCGGGGACGTCGGCATCCTGTATCCCGATGGCACCCTGCAGCTCACCGACCGGACCAAGGATGTGATCAAATCGGGCGGCGAGTGGATCAGCTCGGTCGAACTGGAAAATGAGGCAGTGGCGCATCCCGCTGTGGCAGAAGCAGCAGCGATCGGTATGCCGCATCCCAAATGGGACGAACGCCCGGTATTGTTCGTGGTGCGGAAAGAAGGCGCGGAATTGTCGAGCGACGAGGTGCTGGAATTTCTGTCCGGCAAGATCGCCAAATGGTGGATGCCCGATGCAGTGGAATTCGTCGACGAGATTCCGCATACCGCGACGGGCAAGATATCCAAGAAAGACCTGCGGGCGCGGTTCGCGGATTATGTGCTGGCGGATACGGAATGAATTACCTCAACCCCACGCGCGAGGCGTTCGATTTCTTTAAATCGTTGCCCCGCGATACGCCAATCAACATGCTCAATCTGCTGCGTTATCGCGACAAGGCGGAGTACCCCGAGGGTCATCCCAATGCCGCGAAAGGCTGGACCGGGCGGCAGGCCTATGCCGAATACGGCCGGACCAGTGGCCCGATCTTCCAGCGCGTGGGCGGCACCATCCTGTGGCGCGGAAAATGGGAAGCTATGGTCACCGGCCCGGACGACAAGCATTGGGAGGATGCCTTCGTCGCGGCCTATCCGGATGCCGGGGCATTCCTGGAAATGATCACCGACCCGGAATACCAGAAAGCCGTGGTGAACCGCAGCGCCGCCGTACTGGACAGCCGCCTGATCCGCTTCGCGCCGGGTGAGAGTGGGGAGGGGTTCGAATAAGTTCGCGCAGGGCGGTTAGACGGCGATTATTTGGCGCTCAGACGCACACTGCCGCTGCCGGTAATGCCCGGGAAGGTCGGCCACATGCCCTGCGCCAGCGCTGCCCGGCTTTCCGAAGCGCCGCCGGCCTGGCGTTCATACATCCAGTAATTACGCATCACGATGGCGACATAGCCGCGGGTTTCCCAATAGGGGATCGATTCCATATACAGCAGCGGATCACCCTGATCGTTGATCTCAGTGTTCCACCGCGTGATCGGGGTCAGGCCGGCATTATAGGCCGCCATGATCTTGGGCAGCAGCCCGCCGGTGGCGCGGCTATCCCGCAGGCTTTCCAGAGCGCTTTGCCCGAAGGCCAGATTGACCGAGGGATCGGCGAGATTGGCGTAGCTGGCGTTCATGTTGAGCGAGGGCGCATGTTCGCGCGCGGCGATCGGCATGATCTGCATCAGGCCCTTCGCGCCCGCCGGGCTGACCACTGCGGTGCGGAAATTCGATTCCTGCAAGGCATGGGCATAGGCGAGCGCCGGATCGACTTTCCAGCCGGTGGTCGGCTGCCACTTGGGCGCGGGGAAGCGCAGCGCCGGTTCGGCTCTCGCGCCGCGCGGGGCATTATGCGCCATCCACAATTGGGTGGAAGGCAGGCCGAGTTCGCGCGCGAGGCGCGACAATTGCGGATATTGATCCGGTGCGCCGATGGTTGCCTGATGCCGCAGAACGCTGTCCGCCAGCGTGTCGCGGCCGATTTCTGCCAAGGCGACGGCCGTGCGGACATTGTCCACATCGCGCAACTTCTGCCAGTCGGCCATGTCGAAATCGGGCGTTTCATGCACGGTAGGCAGCGCCTGGTTCAATTGTTCGGCGGCGAGCATGCCGTAAAGGGTCTCGTCCAGCCGCGCCGCACCGCGCAGCAATTCCTGCGCTTTTTCTGGCGCGCGGCAACGGATATTGGCGCGAGCAGCCCAGTAATATGCGGCCGATGTCAGTTCTACATTCGTCGAGCCTTGCGCGGAACGTTCGAAATAATGCCCGGACTGCTCGCAATCGCCCATGCGCCACGCGGCCAGCCCGGCAACCCAGTCCCCTTCTGCCACCCATGGCCCGCTGCCTTGGCCGACCGACTGTGCCATCGCGAATGCTGTAGGATCATTGTTTTCGATGTAATAGCTGAATGCGACACGCTGGCGCCATTCGGCCCGGGCTTCGCTGCTCAGGTTGGCATCAATCCCGTCCAGCAACTGGCGCGCGCCATCGGGATCGTCATTCTTGATGTTTTCCAGGATTGCAGATTGGATCGATCCGGGCATCGTGCCGTCGGAAGTTTCCCGCGGGCGAATGCGCTTGGAGCTATAGGGCTGGTTGGTAAACTGCTGCGCGCGCGGTAATTCGGGAAAATATTCCAGCCCGCGTGTCTGGCCCAGTCGGACCAATTTCTCGGCTTGGGGCAGATTGCTTCCTTGTTCGAGCCATGATGCGATTTCGGGGGCTTCCACCCTGGGGCTGCCCGTGTGGAGGTAGAATTCCGCCTTCGCGACCCCATGCAGCGGACCGTTACTGCGCTCCGCCAGCATGGCGTTGACGCGTACCCAGTCTGCGCGGTCGATGGCATTAAACAGCTCGGTATAATATTCGCGATCGGCGCGGCTGAGCAGTTCGGGCGCGGAGCTGCTATTCAGCCGGGCGCTGTAATAATTTGCGGAGCTGCTGCTGGCGTTGGCAGCGGTGCTTACTCCGTTCAGACCCCCGCACAGGCCCAGGCCCGCAAGGGCGGCCGTTGCGATCAATCGCGACGAAGATATCTTGCCTAGAGTGCGTTTCACGTTTGCCGTCCGTTCAATTCACGCTGTCCAGTTCAGCCAGCGCTGCCAAAACCGCTTGCGGCGAGGCGGCGAGCGTAACAATTCAGCCAGCCCCTCTGCGCCCAATATCGGTACGCTGCCTCCTTCATGGTTGAAATCGGGTAAATGTGCAGAGCCTTGCGTCAGTTCGTGTCCCAAAAGCGGCCAGATGTTGCGGCCGAGGGCACAAATCTTTTCCGGCGCAGCCAGCACGATGTGGTGGCGGAGCAATTCGGTCAGGCCCGCGGCCTGCAATTGCTGCCAGTCCGCCATCGGAATGTGGCGCGGCAAGGCTGCGGCATAATATACTTCGTCGGCGTCCATGCCTGTCGCGGCCAGGATGTTGGCGAGGAATTTTCCTAGCGGTCCGGACAGTAAGTGTTCGCTGTCCTGTTCTTCGGGTTCGGGCACGATTATCATCAGCTTTGCGCCCGCCGCGCCGCGCGGGGCAATGCGCGGGAATGATCCGCCGCTGTCTAGGCTCGGTTCGGTCAGCCACCAGCTTTGGAAAGCTGCAAGATCGCCCGGCCAGGTGGATTTTTCGCCCCCCAGCGGATTCGGTTTCTCTTTTTCAGCAATGGAATTTCGCTGAACAGGCGATGTCTTTATTGCGGCCGGAATGGGGGCATAGGCCGGATCGGGCAGTTCCAGCGAAGCCTTCTCGTCCGGCTGTGCCAGCCAGTCTGTCGCGATGTCATCGAAGTCAGAATCGACCCCGGCATCCCTCCACCATGCCTGCGCTGCGGCAAATTCTTCGATCAGGGTGGGGGTTTTCGGGCCAGTCATGATGCGCGCCAAGTCTTGACCTGCCGCGCCCCAGCAATCAAGGCTTTCCCACAGATTAGCGATGTGATTTTTGCGATGCAATTGGCCGAAGGACAGACAGGGATGAGTGAACGGGAATCGATGCCATGCGATGTGGTGATCGTCGGCGGGGGTGTCGCAGGCCTTTCCGCAGCGATCCGGCTGAAGCAGTTGCACGAGGAACTGGAAGTCGTCGTCCTTGAGAAAGGATCCGAAATCGGCGCCCACATCCTGTCCGGCGCGGTCGTCGATCCCAAGGCGCTGGACGAATTGTTTCCCGATTGGCGCGATATGGATTGCCCGATGGCGGAAACACCGGTGACGGACAATTGGCACTGGATGCTGTCGAAGGGCAAAAGCTATTCGATGCCGCATCTGATGATGCCGCCATTCATGTCGAATAAGGGCTGTTACACCGGTTCGCTAGGCAATCTCACCCGCTGGCTGGGCGAACAGGCCGAAGGGCTGGGAGTGATGGTTTTTCCTGGATTCCCCGCCGCCGAAGTGATGTTCAGCGATACGGGCGCGGTGACCGGCGTGGTGACGCAGGATATGGGCGTTGCCGCCGATGGATCGCACAAATCCGATTACCAGCCGGGTATGGAAATCCATGCGAAATATACCATGTTCGCAGAGGGCGCGCGCGGCAGTCTGACCAAGATCATGAAGGCGAAATTCGATCTGGAGGCGGATTGCCAGCCGCAGGTTTACGGCCTGGGTATCAAGGAACTATGGGACATCGACCCTGAAAAACACGTGCCGGGCCGGGTGATCCACACCCAGGGGTGGCCCCTGTCGGAAAGCGATAGCTGGGGCGGTGGGTTCCTGTATCATCAGGCGGGCGGGCAGGTCGCGCTCGGTTTTGTTACCGCGCTAGATTACAAGAACCCGTATGTATCACCGTATCATGAATTCCAGCGGTGGAAAACGCACCCGGCGATCCGCGAATATCTCGAAGGCGGCAAACGGGTGGCTTACGGCGCGCGCGCGATCAACGAAGGCGGCTGGCAATCCGTGCCCAGGCTGGCATTCCCCGGCGGCGCACTGATCGGCTGCGCTGCCGGTTTCGTAAACGTGCCCCGGATCAAGGGCAGCCATACCGCGATGAAGAGCGGGATGCTGGCCGCGGAAAGCGCGGCAGCAGCGATTGCGGGCGGCGCTGAACATACCGAACTGGTCGATTACGATGCCAATCTGCGCGAAAGCTGGATTGCCAGGGAACTGAAGCAAGTGAAAAATGCTCAGCCGGCGGTGGCCAAATTCGGCGGCGAAATCGGCACAATTGTGGCCGGGGTTGATATGTGGATGCGGCAATTGAAGATTGGCCTGCCGATCACGATGAAGCATGAGCCCGATTACGCACTCACCACCCGCGCCGATCTGTTCCAGCCGATCCAGTATCCCAAGCCCGACGGGGTGTTGACTTTCGACCGGCTGACTTCGGTGGCGTTTTCCTACACCAATCACGCCGAAGACCAGCCGAACCATCTGAAGGTCAAGGACATGGAGCTGCAAAAACGCAGCGAGTTCGAAATCTTCGCCGGTCCTTCCGCCCGCTACTGCCCGGCGGGGGTGTATGAATGGGTGGTGGAGGATGGGGCTGAACCGACATTCGTGATCAATTCACAGAACTGCGTCCACTGCAAGACCTGCGATATCAAGGACCCGAACCAGAACATCAACTGGACCACGCCCGAAGGCGGCGGCGGCCCGAATTACCCGAATATGTGAGGACGCCCGGTGAGGCACCACCCCCAAACCCACTCCTCTTCAGAGGAGGGGGTTGCCCGCTTCTCTCCCTCCTCTTCAGAGGAGGGGGTCGGGGGGTGGTGGACGTAACCATGCGCGAAACGGCCTATGCGAAGATCAACCTCGCGCTGCATGTGCGGCGACGGCGCGAAGACGGGTATCACGAGCTGGAAACGCTGTTTGCCTTTGTGGATAATGGGGATGTGCTGGTGGCGACTTCCGCCGAGGCTGATAGCCTTCACATTTCTGGCGAATTTGGCGGGCTTTTGCAACGAGACACTCCCCTCCCCAAGGGGGATGGGCTGGGGAAGGGGGCTACCACACTCGATCATTCCAGCGCCGCACACTCCCACCCCGACCCTCCTCCTCAAGGGGAAGGGGGGACGGTGTCCGGCAATATCGTGGCGAAGGCACTCACCGTCCTGCCGCGCGCCGATGGCCTTTCGATCACGCTGGAAAAACGCCTGCCGGTTGCGGCGGGGCTTGGCGGGGGATCAGCGGATGCGGGGGCGGTGTTCCGCATCGTGCGCGAATTGCACGGATTGCCCGATGACTGGATGCAGCGCGCCGCTTCGCTCGGTGCAGATGTCCCGGCCTGTGTCGACAGCGTAACCTGTGTCGGGCGGGGGACGGGTGCGGAGCTGGAGCCGGCGGACAACGACCTTTCCGGCACCCCGGTACTGCTGGTCAATCCGCGCGTGCCGCTCTCCACCGGGCCGGTTTTCAAGGAATGGGACGGGCAGGACCGCGGCGCTCTGCCGGGCGGAACAGCCTCGGAAATCGCACAGCAAGGTCGCAACGATCTGGAAGCGCCCGCAATCCAGCTTTGCCCCCCGATTGCCCGGGTGTTGGCGGCCCTGCGTGAAACCGGCACGTTTCTGGTGCGCATGTCCGGTTCGGGCGCGACCTGTTTTGCGCTTTACAGCGACGAATCGATGCTGGAACAGGCGGCCGAAACAATCAGGGCAAGCCACCCCGAATGGTGGCAGATGCAGGGCAGATTACGGTAATGGACAGCGTTCCCTATCGCCGCGCGGGCGAAGCGCACAAGCGCGGGATCATCTGCGTGGCGGATCATGCGTCGAACTTCGTGCCCGCCGATATCACGCTGGGCATCCCAGCGGCACTGCTCGACAACCACATAGCGGTTGATATCGGCACGGAAGCTATCGCGGACCGGCTGGCGCGCCGTCACGGCATCCCGGCCCATATTGCAACGGTCAGCCGCCTTGTGTGCGATCTCCACCGCACCGCAGATTCGCCCGGCCTGGTCCCGGTCACCAGCGATGGCCGTACCATCCCGGGCAATATCGGCGCCGATATTGCCGCGCGGCTGGAACGGTTCCACCGCCCTTATCACGCGGCGCTGGGCGCATGGCTGGACGAGGTCGAGCCCGAGTTGACCGTCGCGCTCCACAGCTTCACGCCGAGCCTTGCCAGCCGCGAGGAAGATCGTCCGTGGCAGGTCGCGCTGCTGTATAATCAGGATGGCCGCGCCGCGCGCCATGCGATGCACCTGTTCGCAGCGGAAGGCCTGATCGTGGGCGATAACCAACCCTATTCCGGCCGCGATCTCAACGCCACGATGGACCGCCATGCAGAGGCGAAGGGGCGGGCATATCTGACCATCGAGATCCGGCAGGACGAAATTGCCACGCAGGCGCAGCAGGCGCGCTGGGCGGCGCTGGTGGCCGATGTTGCGCGGGGCACCGCGCTGGC
>JBGSJO010000018.1:0-14558 GCA_041741895.1 Pontixanthobacter sp. | reverse complement strand
GCAAGATGCGCCGGAAGACCGGGGTTCGATGATCCCGGTCTGCGCTATCCGATCCAGGATCTGATCGATGAAGAGATCGACCCGAGGATAGATGACCGGCCCGGCAGGGGCGATGAAACCGGCGATGATCTGGGCGGTATCCTGGTCGAGCTGCGCGAGCTGGCCTCGATGCGCGAAGATCCGTTGCTCGACGATCCGGTAACGGGTGCGGGGAACGAGGATCTGTGGGTCTCCGGCCCCGATTGTGAAGGGGTCGATGCCGATAGCGAGACCTGCGCGGCGCTGGCGCAATAATTCGTTTCCGGGCCACAGCAATCTTGACCGCCGCCTTGCGCTGCGTGCAAGGCGCGCAGCCATGACACATACGCCGCTCAAACTGTTCAATTCGCTGACCCGCAGCCTGAAAACCTTCACCCCGGTGCATTCCGGTGAGGCTCGCGTGTATACCTGCGGGCCGACGGTCTATAATTATCAGCATATCGGCAATATGCGCGCTTATGTCTTCGCCGATACGCTGGGCCGCACGCTCAGCTCGAAAGGCTACAAACTCACCCATGTGATCAACATCACCGATGTCGGGCACCTGACGTCAGATGCTGACGAGGGTGAGGACAAGATGGAAAGCATGGCCGCCAAAGCGGGTAAATCCGCATGGGATATTGCCGCTTTCTATGCTGCCGATTTTGAACAGGATCTTCGGCGGTTGAACATCCGTAAAACCGCCCATCCGCGCGCGACCGAATATGTCGAGGCGATGATTGAATGGGGCGAGAAAATCGCGCCTGATCATTGTTATGAGCTGGAATCCGGCCTCTATTTCGACACCTCCACCGTGGCGGATTATGGGCGGCTGGCCCGCGCCGTGACCGAGGATGGGGAGGGCCGGATCAACACCGTAGAGGGTAAACGTCACGCCGCCGATTTCGCGATCTGGCGCAAGACTCCGCCCGGTGAAACACGCCAGATGGAATGGGATTCGCCGTGGGGCAAAGGCGCGCCGGGCTGGCATCTGGAATGTTCGGTGATGGGCGAAAAACTGCTTGGATTTCCGTTCGACATCCACACCGGCGGAATCGACCACCGCGAGATTCACCACCCGAACGAGATCGCCCAGAACCAGGCGTTCTGCCATTCCGATGCCAGCGGCGCGAACATCTGGATGCACAACAATTTCCTGGTGGAACGGTCGGGGAAGATGTCGAAGTCCAGCGGCGAATTCCTCCGCCTGCAATTGCTGATCGACAAGGGCTACCACCCGCTCGCCTACCGCATGATGTGCCTTCAGGCGCATTACCGCAGCGAGCTGGAATTTTCGTGGGAAGGGCTGCAGGCGGCGTTGGTGCGGCTGAAGCGGATGGTGATGGGGGTTGAGCGGCTTAAAGCCAGCCTTGGCGCTGATTGGACTCCAACGTCACTCGCTTGGATGCTTTCGAGCAACGAAGCAGGATTCGCTGGCGCAATTTCTGACGACCTTAACACGCCGAGAGCCCTGACTGAGTTTGAAGAGCTGCTCTTTAATAAGAAGATCAAGGCAGATGAGAAGGTTGAAGCTATTCAGCGTATGGATTTCGTACTCGGCCTCAACCTGCTGAACCTAAACCGCGCCGACCTGCGCATCCGGCCTAAGGCTGCGACGATGAGCGAAGATCACATCGACGCAACGATTGCCTTCCGCAAGGAGCTTCGTGCGCAGCAGAACTACCCTGCGCTCGATCGTCAGCGCGATGAGCTCAGCCAGCAAGGCGTCGAGGTGATGGACGGCGATCCGCTGGGCTGGGATTGGAAGCTGTGAGTGGCCCCTCCGTCAACGCTGCGCGCTGCCACCTCCCCATCGCAAGACGATGGGGAGGAATGTCTATGAATCCTCCTCATCGTCTTGCGATGGGGAGGGGGACCGCTCGCGCAGCGAGTGGTGGAGGGGCCGGATGAACCGCCCGGCAAAGCCCGCTGCAACCGTAAAGCGCGCCAAGCGCCTGCGCCGCGAACTGTCGCTGCCTGAAGCCCTGCTGTGGCGCGAACTGCGCGGGTCCCCCGCCGGCCTACGGTTCCGCAAACAACATCCGGCAGGTGTCTATGTGCTGGATTTCTTTTGCGCCCGCGCCAATCTGGCAATCGAGATCGACGGCATCGTTCATGATATGGGTGATCGCCCGGCGCAGGATATGCGCCGCGATGCATGGCTTGCCGAACACCGGATTGAAGTGCTTAGAATTGCGGCACGCGATGTGCTGGCCGATGCCGGTGCAGTTGCGGAATCGATTATCGGCCATGTCGGTGTGCGGCTGGAGCTTATGGGCAAGGCCCCTCCGTCAGCCCTGCGGGCTGCCACCTCCCCAACGCAAGCCGTTGGGGAGGAATTTTTGACAGGAGTCGAATAAACCATGACCATCGCCGTACTCAGCGCGCTGATCCGTCCTGCTCTCGAACCCCATCTGCCCGATTGGGTGGAACCGCGCTGGTTTGCCTCCACCGAACAGCTGATGGAACTGGTGCCGGAAGCGGAGATTGGCTGGTTTGACCTGTATGATCACGCCCCGATGGCCGAGGGCGTTCGCCGCGCGGAGAAGCTCAAATGGTTCAATTCCATTTACGCGGGCCTCGATTTCCTGCCGCTGGATTTGCTGGCGCAGCGCGGCGTGACGGTGACCAATGGGGCGGGGATCAATGCCATCACCATCGCTGAATATACGGTGATGATGATGCTGACCTATGCCAAGGGCTACCGCGATGTCGTGCGCGCGCAGGACCGGCGCGAATGGCTGATGGATTCGCCGGGCAAGATCGAGCTGGCCGGCAGCAAGGCCTTGCTGCTGGGCTACGGCGCGATCGGCAAATTGATCGAAACGCGGCTCAAAGCATTCGATGTGGATGTAACCGTGGTGCGCCGTTCGGGCGGGGCGGACGGCACGCTCGGGCCCGACGAATGGCGCGGCCGGCTGGGCGAGTTCGACTGGGTGGCGCTCGCGGTACCGGCCACGCCGGAAACCGATGGCATGATCGGCGCGGCAGAATTGTCCGCGATGAAGGATACCGCCGTGCTGGTGAACATCGCCCGCGGCACGGTGGTGGATCAGGCGGCGCTGGTTACCGCGCTGCAGGACAAGTCGATTGCCGCCGCGCTGCTGGATGTGACCGATCCCGAACCGCTGCCCGCCGATCATGTGCTGTGGACGCTGGATAACGCGCATATCACCATGCATCTGTCGGGCCGCGCACAGAACAAGATGTTTGCCCGATCGGCGGAGCGGTTCCTGGAAAATCTCGGCCGGTATCGCCGCGGCGAAGCGCTGGAGCCCCGTTTCGATCCTGCGCTCGGTTATTGATCGAACATAATCCCGCATTGGCCGGTGACACCCGGTCCAGCCTTTGTTACGCGGGATGGCTAGGGCGGAGGAGGCCGTGGAGCCTCGGTTTCGCTAGCGGTCGCGCCAAATTATCTGTCGGCATCCGTTCCGGAACGCCGACACTGGAGGAGATACGCCTTGTCCGACAAGATCAAAGCTTCGGAATTGTTCATCCAATGCCTGGAGGCGGAAGGCGTCGAATATATCTTCGGCGTGCCGGGGGAGGAAAACCTCGATTTCCTGGATTCGCTATCGCGTTCCGAAACCATCAAGCTGATCCTGACCCGGCACGAACAGGGCGCGGGCTTCATGGCGGCTACCTATGGCCGCCACACCGGCAGGACCGGCGTATGCCTGGCGACGCTCGGCCCCGGCGCGACCAATTTCGTGACTGCGGCGGCCTATGCGCAGTTGGGCGGAATGCCGATGATGATGATCACCGGCCAGAAACCGATCAAGAAATCGAAACAGGGCCGGTTCCAGATTCTGGACGTGGTCGCGATGATGGGGCCGATTACCAAATATGCCCACCAGCTGGCGGCGGGCGACAATATTCCCAGCCGGGTGCGCGAGGCGTTTCGCCTGGCCGAGGAGGAAAAGCCGGGCGCGGTGCATCTCGAACTGCCGGAAGATATTGCCGAGGAAAAGACCGATTCCCGGCCGATCCCGAAATCCATCGCGCGGCGCCCCTCTGCCGAGGTGAAGGCCGTGCGGCAGGCGGTCAAGGCGATCGAGTCGGCCAAGGCACCGGTGCTGGTGATCGGTGCAGGCGCGAACCGCAAGATGACCGGGCGGATGCTCAACCAGTTCATTGCAAAGACCGGCATTCCCTTCGTCACCACCCAGATGGGCAAAGGCGTGATCGATGAACGCCATCCGCTGTTTCTGGGCTGTGCGGCGCTGTCGTCCGGCGATTTCTGCCACCGCGCTATCGAGGATGCCGATTGCATCGTGAATGTGGGGCACGACGTGATCGAGAAGCCGCCGTTCTTCATGAAGCATGACGGGGTCACGGTGATCCATTTGTCCACCCGCACGGCAGAGGTTGATCCGGTCTATTTCCCGCAGATCGAAGTGATCGGCGATATCGCCAATGCGATCTGGCAGATCAAGGAAGACATCGTCCCGTCAGGCCGGTGGAAATTCGATCACATGCTGGAATATCGCAAGGCCGAAGTGGCGCATACTTCGGGGCTGGCGGCGGATACGCGCTTCCCGATCTTTCCGCCGCATCTGGTTGCCGCCACGCGCGAAGCCATGCCGGAAGACGCGATCATCTGCCTCGACAACGGGGTGTACAAGATCTGGTATGCGCGTGGTTACACCGCCTATCTGCCCAACACCGTGCTGCTCGACAATGCGCTGGCCACGATGGGGGCGGGCCTGCCGTCTGCCATGATGAGCGCGATGCTCTATCCGGACCGGAAAGTGATGGCGATCTGCGGCGATGGCGGCTTCATGATGAACAGCCAGGAAATGGAAACCGCGGTGCGGCTGGGGCTGAACATGACCGTGCTGATCCTGCGCGATGACAGTTATGGCATGATCCGCTGGAAACAGGCCAACATGGGTTTTGCGGATTTCGGGCTGACCTATGGCAACCCCGATTTTGTCAAATATGCCGAAAGCTACGGGGCGAACGGCCACCGGGTGGAAAGTGCGGCGCATCTGAAGGAAGTGCTGGCCCATTGCCGCGATACGCCGGGGGTCCATCTGATCGATTGTCCGGTGGATTATACCGAGAACGACCAGATACTGAACCACGACATCAAGGAACTTTCCGCCAAGCTCTGAGCTTGTTCGGGTAACGGAGATTACCATGGTGAAACTGAAAGACATCTACCCGCTGTACCTCAACAACAAACCGGTGCAGCCCAACACCGATCTGGAAGTGCGGGACAAATTCACCGGCGAAGTCGCGTTCCGCACCGCAATGGCGACGCCCGATATCATCGATCAGGCAATTGCAGGCGCTGCTGCGGCGGCAGAGCCGATGGCGCGGCTCGCCAGCTATGAAAAGCAGGACGTGCTGACGCACTGCGTCACCCGTTTCAAGGAACGGTTCGATGAACTGGCCTATTCGCTATGTGTCGAGGCGGGCAAACCGATCAAGGATGCCGAGGGCGAAGTTACAAGGCTGATCGACACTTTCCGTATCGCCGCCGAAGAGGCCACACGCAATTACGGGGAGGTCCAGCCACTGGACATCTCGGCGCGGGCCAAGGGCTATATGGGGATGTGGAAACGGGTGCCGATCGGGCCTTGCAGTTTCATTGCGCCGTTCAATTTTCCGCTCAACCTGGCGGCGCACAAGATCGCGCCGGCAATTGCGATGGGCTGCCCCTTCGTGATGAAACCGGCCAGCTTGACGCCGCTGGGCGCGATCATCATGGGCGAAGTGCTGGCCGAATGCGACGTGCTGCCGGAAGGTGCCTTCTCGATCCTGCCCGCCAGCCGCGACGGGGCCGATCTGTTCACCACGGACGAACGGCTGAAACTCTTGAGCTTCACCGGTTCCCCCGGGGTCGGCTGGGAGCTGAAGGCCAAGGCGGGCAAGAAAAAGGTCGTGCTGGAATTGGGCGGCAATGCGGCGGTGATCGTCGACAAGGACGCCGACCTGGACCACGCGCTGGAGCGGATCATCTTCGGCGCATTCTACCAATCCGGCCAAAGCTGCATCGGGGTGCAGCGGATCATCATCCATGATACGATCTACGACCGCTTCAAGGATATGCTGGTCGAAAAGACCAAGTCGCTGGTCTCCGGCGATCCCAAGGAGCGGGACACCTTCATCGGCCCGATGATTTCGGAGAAGGAGGCCACCCGGCTAAAGGGGTGGATCGACGATGCGGTGTCCGCCGGGGCCACGCTGCTGTGCGGCGGCGAGCGCGATGGCAATATGCTGCAGGCGACCCTGCTCGAAGATGTGCCGCGCGATTGCGACGCGAGCCGCGAGGAAGCCTTCGGCCCGCTTGCCAACCTCTCGAAATTCTCCGATTTCGGCGAAGCCCTGGAACAGGTGAACGACAGCAAGTTCGGCCTTCAGGCGGGCATCTTCACCCGCGACATCCATCAGGTGCTCGACGCATGGGACGTGCTGGATGTCGGCGGCGTGGTGGTCAACGATGTCTCCAGTTACCGGGTCGACAACATGCCCTATGGCGGGGTGAAAGATTCCGGCCTCGGCCGCGAAGGCATCCGCTTCGCGATGGAAGACATGAGCGAAATCCGCAATCTGGTAATCCGGCGGGAAAGTGCGGGGTAATGGCTGCCGCAGGGTGCATCACGCATCCTGCAGCAGCAGCATTTCGGCCTTAACGACCAGCCGGACATCTGGCAGCATGGTGTGATCGACCGACAGGATGGCCGCGTCCGCTACCAATTGGCCGGGAATGGCGAATTCATGGTCCGGCAATTCGGCGATGAAATGCTCCCCAGCCTTGGCCGCTTCGATCCCTTCGAAGGCGAGTTCGATGGAATGGCGCGCGCCGGAAAAAGTGATGCTGGCCCATGCCCGTTCGGAATGATTCAGGATTTGCGCCTTCCCATCTGCCAGCGCCGACAGGGCCGCCCGCAATTTTTCGGCCGGACCGCGCCGGGCCTTACGGGTGATGCGGCATTCTATCGCGGTTTCAACTGACATGAGCATTCTCCTGATAGGCAGCAATGAATTGTTCGACGCGCCTCTCCGTGCGGGTCCGCGGTGTCCGCCCGTTTCGCAGATCAAGCACAAAACGAGGATCCTGTGCGGCGAGGCGACCAAATTTGGTGGCCGCCATATCGGTCTGGCGTAGGAATTTTTCGATTCTTCGAATGAGCATGCGACCCTCATTTGTTGGTGACAAAGATGCTAATGGACAGTCCGTCAAGCAGGTATCCTGTTGAAATATTGGCGATTCGGCCAACAGCTGAGTCGTTGCCCTTCAAATCCTACTTGTCTAGGAAAAATACATCGTATAGGTAGGAAAAATGATGCGACCCCATGGAAATATTGGTTCTGACCCGCGCCAGCGACTGCTGGAACTTTCGCTGGAACGGAACGCCAGCCTGTCTGCCCTGTCCCGCCTGATCGGAAGAAATGGGACTTATTTACAACAATTTATCCGCAAGGGCAGCCCGAAGAAGCTGCTGGAGGGTGATCGCCGCACACTGGCGGAGTTCTTCGGCGTGCCCGAATCGGAAATTGGCGGGCCGGAGGAAATTTCCTACAATCCGGCGGTCAGACTCCCGCTCTCGGCGCAGGATAACGAATGGGTCCGGGTGCCGCGTCTGCCATTGGGCGCTTCTGCCGGGCCGGGCGCCATTTCCAGCACCGAAATGCCGTTCGACAATTTCGGATTCTCCCGCCGCTGGCTGCGGGAACAGGGGCTGGAGGCGGCGCAGCTTTCCGCAATCCGGGTGGAAGGCGATTCGATGGAACCGCTGCTGCGCGCCGGGGATGAAATCCTGGTCGACCGCGCTCCGCGCCCGTTTCGTGACGGGGTCCATGTGGTCCGGCTGGGTGATACGCTGGTGGTCAAGCGGGTGGCGGCGCTGGGGGCAGGGCGGCTGTCGCTGTTGAGCCAGAACATGGCCTATCCCCCGGTCGAAGTTTGCGCGAACGAGGTCGAGATCATCGGCCGGGTGGTGTGGAAAAGCGGACGGCTTTAGGCGTCGGGGCGGAGTCACCGTTGCAATCGCGCCGCAGAAACGCCAGATCGCTGGCATGACTCAGTCCAACACGACCCAGGCCAACACGCCCCAGGCCAAGCAGCCCCCGATGCGCGCGGCGATTCTGCCCGTTACGCCATTACAGCAGAATTGCAGCCTGATCTGGTGCACCAAGACCATGAAGGGTGCGTTGGTCGATCCCGGCGGCGATCTGGATATGCTCAAGGCAGCCGTCGCCAAATCGGGCGTTACGCTGGAAAAAATCCTCGTGACCCATGGCCATATCGACCATTGCGGCGAAGCGGGCGTGTTGGCGAAGGAACTGGGCCTGAAGATCGAAGGTCCGCATGAAGCAGACCGGTTCTGGATTTCGCGCCTGGATGAAGACGGCAGGAAATACGGCATCAACGGCGAAGTGTTCGAGCCCGACCGCTGGCTGAAAGACGGCGATACCGTGACCGTGGGCGACCTGACGTTGGAGGTGATCCATTGCCCCGGCCACACGCCGGGCCACGTAGTGTTCTATCACCAGCCAAGCCGTTTCGCGATTGTCGGTGATGTCCTGTTCCAGGGATCGATCGGACGGACCGATTTCCCGATGGGCAACCATCAGGATCTGCTCGATGCGATCACCGGGAAGCTGTGGCCGCTGGGCAACGATGTGACCTTCATTCCCGGCCATGGGCCAACCAGCACATTTGGCCAGGAACGAAAGACCAACCAGTTTGTCAGCGATTACGCGCTGGGCTGAACTGGCGGCTAGAGAATTCCCGCCAGAATCGCGGCTACTGCCAACCCAAGCAAGACCCATCCGGGATGGCGCCCCCTGGTCGCCCAGAAGTTTGCCGCAGCCGCGAAGCTGTAGAGCGCGGCGACGAGCAGGCCGGTTGCCAGCTGTGCCTCCCCGCCCATTCGGGAAACGACAATCAAGGCTACCCCTCCCGCAAGCCACGCTGCCGTGCTGAAATGGAGCAGCGCCACGATCAGTTTCAGGGTCGTTTCGGACAAATTCCCTGATTCGAGATTTCGCTTCACGAGAGGCTTAATGATCAGCTTCTGCTGCAAAAACCCGTGCAGCAAGGCGACCAGGCAGCCCAGTATCCCCGCCCCGAGAAGGAATGGATTGATCGCCTGCATCGCCGTGAATCCTGGTTTTGGTCACATCACCCGCAGGGCAATCAGAGCTGCGACTATCGCCAGCCCGAGCAGGGTCAGCATTGTTATCAATGTGCCGATCATCCGGCCTTTACCGAACGCGCCATCATCCATGCCCAAACCGTGCGCAATCCGGCCCAACATATAGATGCCGGCGACATAGGGCAGCCACGCGCTACCTCTTCCGGCCAGTTCGATGGCTGCGATCAGGGCCAGTACGAAGGGGGTGTTCTCGACGAAATTTGCATGGGCGCGCATCCGGCGGATAACTTTTTCATTGCCGCCATCGCCAATGCTGACTTTTTCGGACCCGCGGACCTGCCCCACGCGGATACCCAGCCAGATAGCGATAAATGCGGCGGAAGCGGCCGCCGTAAGCGTAGCAGGTAGCAACATAGTGATAATCCCCTCGAATTGGTTTCGGTGCGCTACCGAAATGCGCGGCGGCTTGCAACTGCCGACGAATCCGGTATAGGCCGCGCCTTCGCCGCTTCGACGGAACAAACGATGGTGCCCGCGCGGTACGCCTTGTGCGCCGCCTGACCATCGCCTAGAGCGACCATGGAATTTGATCGAAACACTGATTTTTAAAGAGCAGGCTCTGCAATGGCTGTCCCTAAACGTAAAGTATCCCCGCATCGCCGCGGCAACCGCCGCAGTCATGATTCGCTGAAGGTTGAAGCATTCCATGAATGCAACAATTGCGGCGAACTGAAGCGCCCTCACAATCTGTGCAGCGCTTGCGGCCATTACAACGGTCGCGAGATCGTTGCAGTCGGACTCTGATTTCCGCAAGCAACCGGAGTAAGCGCTGATGAGCCTCCCGCGTATCGCGATTGATGCGATGGGCGGCGATGTAGGCGTGCGTGTGATGGTCGATGGTGCGGCCGAGGCCCGCCGCCACCATGACCGCTTCAAATTCCTGCTGGTGGGCGATGAAGTGCGGATCAAGGCCGCGCTGGAATCCCACCCCAATCTGCGCGAAGCATCCGAAATTCTTCATTGCGAAGATGTCGTGGGCGGCGATGAAAAGCCCACGCAGGCCCTGCGCCGCGCCAAAACCACATCGATGGGTCTTGCCGTAAACGCCGTGAAGCGCGGTGACGCGGGGGCCGCTGTCAGCGCCGGGAATACTGGCGCGCTGATGGCGATGAGCAAGCTGGCCCTGCGCACCATGCCGGGGATAGACCGGCCCGCACTGGCCGCCTTGCTGCCGACGCTGGGCGATAATGACGTTATCATGCTGGATTTGGGCGCCAACACGGAATGCGATGCGCGCAATCTGGTGCAATTCGCGATTATGGGTGCCGCCTATTCGCGGATCGTTACCGGGCGGGAATCCCCCCGGGTCAGACTGCTGAATATCGGCACCGAAGAAATGAAGGGCACCGACCAGTTGCAAGTCGCTGCAGCGCAATTACGCGCGGCCACCGGGTTGGCGATGAGTTTCGATGGTTATATCGAAGCAGACAAGATCAATCGCGGCGAAGTGGATGTGGTA
Organism: Pontixanthobacter sp.; assembly: GCA_041741895.1. Lineage (GTDB taxonomy): Bacteria > Pseudomonadota > Alphaproteobacteria > Sphingomonadales > Sphingomonadaceae > Allopontixanthobacter. The sequence continues at coordinate 3,908 of JBGSJO010000018.1, read as the reverse complement.
GTGTCGGACGGATTTTCCGGCAACATTGCACTCAAGGCCATCGAAGGTGCGGCCCGGTTCGTGACCGATCTGCTGCGCAACGCTTTCACCAGCTCGCTACGTTCCAGGATCGGGTTTCTGGTTTCGCGGCCCGCCACCGAATTGCTCAAGCATCATTTGGATCCCAACAATCATAATGGCGCGGTATTCCTCGGCCTCAACGGTGTGGTGGTGAAAAGCCACGGCAGCGCCACTGCCGGCGGCGTTGCCAATGCGGTGATGGTTGCCGCGCGCCTGCTGGAAGAAGATCTGACCCAGCGGATCGCCGCCGATATGGCTGCATTAGGCGAAGACCGCCTGCGTGACGCGAAGTGATTCGTTCGGTTATCTGCGGCAGCGGGTCTGCCTTGCCCGGCAAGGCAGTGAGCAATGCAGAACTGGCGGAGCGGGTCGATACCAGCGATGAATGGATCGTCGAGCGCACCGGCATCCGCCAGCGATACATAGCCTCAGAAGGCGAAACGACGGGTACGCTGGCGATCGAAGCAGCACGCAGGGCGCTTGCATCGGCTGGCATGGAGGCCGCTTCGATCGATCTGATCGTACTGGCCACGGCCACACCGGACCAGACTTTTCCCGCCACTGCCACGAAGGTCCAGCAGGCGCTAGGCTGCAATGGCGGAATTGCATTCGATGTTGCAGCGGTTTGTTCGGGCTTCCTCTACGCCATGGCCACCGCCGATTCGATGCTGCGCACCGGCATGGCGAGACGGGCGCTGGTGATCGGGGCGGAAACATTCAGCCGCATTCTCGACTGGGAAGACCGCACCACCTGCGTCTTGTTCGGTGATGGTTCAGGCGCGATTGTGCTGGAAGCGCGCGAAAGCGATGCGGATGGTCCGGGCATCATCACCACCAAACTGCATGCCGACGGCGCATATTGTGAATTGCTGTATGTCGATGGCGGCCCATCCACCACCGGGACGGTCGGCAAATTGCGCATGAAGGGCCGAGAAGTTTTCCGCCATGCAGTGGTCAATCTGGCGGCGGTTCTGGGCGAGACTTTGGCGGCTGCCGGTCTGACAGCTGAGGATATCGACTGGGTCGTGCCACATCAGGCCAATGCCCGTATCCTGGATGCCACCGCGCGTAAATTGGGCCTTCCGCCGGAAAAAGTGATCGTTACCGTTGACCAGCACGCTAACACTTCGGCAGCATCGGTTCCGCTGGCATTCGACGTCGCCATAAAGGACGGCCGGATCAAGCCGGGCGATCTGGTGATGTTCGAAGCAATGGGCGGCGGCTTCACCTGGGGCGCCAGCCTGGTCCGGATGTAACGGAAAAGGCAGAATTTTCGCTGCTTTGCGCGCGAACCCGGTTGTGAAACGCGGAAAATTTATATAGTCTTGTATTTCTATCTAAATTACGGGTCGCGCCTGTGAAGAAGGATGAAGCGCATGATGCGTTCGGTGGGTACATTGACCCGGGCTGATTTGGCGGAGACAATTAATCGCAAAATGGGTTTGTCCCGTGCGGAATCGCTGGATCTGGTTGAGGCAATCCTGGCCAAGATGTGCGGTGCAATGACTGAAGGGGAAAACGTCAAGATTTCCGGTTTCGGCAGTTTTGTACTGCGCGACAAGAAGCAGCGGATCGGCCGTAATCCCAAAACCGGGATTGAGGTTCCGATCACGCCGCGCCGGGTGATGACATTCCGTGCCAGCCAGTTGCTGAAGGAACGAATTGCCAAGGGGTCATAATCAGGAGATGCCCGGATGAGCGCCAAATTCGATGCCAGATTTGCAGACGGCAAAGAAGACGGTGCCCTGCGCACCATCGGTGAAGTAAGCAGCGCTCTCGGCATCAAGACCCATGTTCTGCGGTATTGGGAACAGCAATTCCCTTCGCTTGATCCGCTCAAGCGAAGTGGCCGCCGCTATTACCGGGCCGAGGATATCGCCTTGCTGGAAACGATTGACCGTCTGGTCAACCGCGAAGGATACACGCTTAAAGGTGCGCAGCAGGCGCTCAAGGGCGGCAAGGCAAGTTCGGGCCAACCAGCCGCGGCTGCGCCCCATGTTTCGGCGGAAATGGCACCGGAACTGGGTGATGTGGTACCTGCGCCGCACCAAGGCAGCCAGATGCGTGCCGATGTGTCCGCCGATGTTGTCGCCCGCCTCAAATCCATCCGCGCCAAATTGGCCGCGGCGATAGCCTAGAGACTAAGAACCTTGCGCAATTCCTGATTGATCCGCGATTGCCAGCCTTTTCCGGTGGACCTGAATTTTTCAACCACTTCAGGATCCAGCCGCAGCGTAATCTGCTGCTTTGGATTGGCAAGCCGTGGGCGACCTGGCTTGGTCCATGTCCCGCTTGCTTTGCGCAAGACCTTACCGCCATCAGAAAATTGCGCACGATCAAACCGCTCATCGGTCCATTCCGGAGCATCATCGGGGTCAACCCAGTCTTTTTCTGAAGCGTTGCTGTTCTCGGTCATTGGCTTTTCTCATCGATATGATTCTGCGTGCGCCATCCCGGACTGTTCAGGTTAGGGAGACCATTCTGTCATAAAGAAACCCGAACGTGTTGTAACGGATTTCACCATAATCGCGCCGGTCGTCGGTCAGGGTAAACTCCGGACCTTCAAACAACTCGTTTGCTCGGGCAAAATCAAGTCCCCTATGGGCCAAGGTCAAAATGCGCTTAGCTTCGCCGAAAGTCAGTTTCAAAATACTCTCCACGAAGTCACAAATTATCGGATCATATCTCTTGTCCTAACTTTTGCCCTGGATTTCAGTCGGTGCAGGCATGTCCAACAAGATTAATGTAACTACAAAAACTTTCAGGTCAACCCTATTCCGCCGCCAGCAATTCCTCGGCGGCGCCCAGGTCTACGCTGACCAGGCGGGAAATGCCCTGTTCCACCATCGTGACGCCGAACAGGCGGTGCATCCGGCTCATCGTCACCGCGTTGTGGGTGACGATCAGGTAGCGGGTTTTGGTTTCCAGGCTCATCGCGTCGAGCAGGTCGCAAAAACGGTCGATATTGGCATCATCCAGCGGTGCATCCACTTCATCCAGCACGCAGATCGGCGCGGGGTTGGTCAGGAACAGCGCAAAGATCAGTGCGATCGCCGTCAACGCCTGTTCCCCGCCTGACAGCAGGGTCAACGATTGCAGCCGCTTTCCGGGTGGTTGAGCAAAAATCTCCAGTCCAGCTTCGAGTGGGTCATCACTGTCGATCAGCGCCAGATGCGCCTGCCCGCCTTCAAACAGGCGCGTGAACAGCCGCCGGAAATGCGTGTCGACCTGTTCAAACGCGGTGCGCAGCCTCTCGCGCCCTTCGCGGTTGAGATTGCCGATCGATCCGCGCAGCCGGTTCACTGCCTCTGCCAGTTCGGCCTGTTCTGCGGTACTTGCGCCGTGATTTTCTTCGAGCTTGGTCAATTCCTCTGCGGCCACCAGATTGACCGGTCCGATACGTTCACGGCTGGCGGTCAGGCGCTCCATTTCCTCCGACTCGGCGGTTGAATTTTTGACAGATTCGGCATCGAATTCGAACCGGCCCGATAGCAACGGCGGCGGGCATTGAAAACGTTCGCCCGAAATGCGGGCCATTTCAGCCTGGCGCGTTTCTTCATTTTCAGCGCGGGCAGACAAACCCGCGCGGGCCTCGCGCGCGGTGCTCAGGGCTTCATTGGCTTCTGCGAATGTGCGGTCGGCTTGCTGGGCGGCAGCGCTTTCGCGCGCGACGACAGATTCAGCCTCCGCCAGTTCCCTGCCCAGACGCTCGCGAACTGCATCGCCCTGTTCGATCTCGCGGATCAGCCCGGCGGGCTTGGCGGCGAACACCGCCTGATCGACGACATGGTGGCCTGCGCGCTGAAGTGGGAAGGCGGCTATGTCTGGGCCTGCAAGAACTACGATGG
>JBGSJO010000017.1:0-6736 GCA_041741895.1 Pontixanthobacter sp. | reverse complement strand
CCGAAATTGCGCCCGCCATCATACTGTTCAGGCGCACTGCCATCCTCCGGCGGCCAATTATAGGTCAGTTCAACTTCGGCCACGCGTTCCTGCCCCGGCGCCGCCATGAAGATTAATGTGAAGCGCCCCTGCTCGCTGTCGAAACGGCGCACTTCCTCCAGCCCGATCAGGCCGAAGAATTTCACCGTCGCAGCCGGATCAGCAACACGGATCATGGTGTGAAGGTAGTGAATCATGGAATTGGCCTTTGTTGTTCAAAAACGGTTCATCGACAGATATGCACAGTTCACCGCAGCGGATGCAATGATGCGGAGGCGTTTGAGGGAGGATGCGATGAATGACGGCTCGAAGCAAGCAACGGAGGTAACCAGCGATAGTTACCGGTCCGAAGGGGGTTTCCTGAAAGATGCCTCAACTCGCCGCTGGCTGGGCACCGCGGTAATACTTTCGGTGGGAATTATGATGAGCGGATATCTGCTCGGCAATGGCTTGCTGCGGGCCAAGGAAGCCGAACGCGCGGTGACCGTTCGCGGACTGGCGGAACAGGATGTGACCGCAGATCTGGCCACGTGGACCATTTCCTACGCGGCCACATCTCCCAGTCTCACCACTGCCCAGGCGAAAATGCGGGAAGACACGGCGACCATTGAGAAATTCTTTGGTGATCTGGGTTTCCCAGCTGACGCGCTGCAACCAACTGGCGCGAATGTATCCAGCACCACCTATGACGGCGTGACAAGTTACACGGTGCGGCAACGCCTGTCCCTGCGCACAACCGACATCAAACGGGCGCAAAAAGCGGTTTCGCGCCAATTCGATCTGGTCAATCGAGGGGTACTTCTGGAGGAAGGATCCGCCATGTCCTACTCCTTCACCAAGTTGAACGAGATCAAGCCCGAAATGGTCGCGGAGGCAACCCGCGATGCTCGGACCTCCGCCGAAAAATTTGCCCAGGACAGCGGCACCAGCGTGGGGCCGATCAGCGAAGCGACGCAGGGTTACTTCACCATTGAAGCGCGCGACGGTGATAGCAGCGGCTGGGGCGTATCCGACACACCGTACAAAAAAGTGCGCGTGGTCACTACGGTCAAATTCTCGCTCGACTGAACGAAAAGGGGCCCGCGCAGCAATGGCGCGAGCCCCCATTTCCGGGTTCGAAATTTCGGTTTAGAAACTGGCGCTCAAGGTTACGACAATTGCATCGTCGGTGAACTGGTAATCGCCGGGCAAATAATCGCCCTCTGCGCCGACATAGGCAACGCCCAGACTAACCGGGCCGTAAACGGCGGCTTCTGCGCCGATCGACCAATCGAATGCCTTGCTGTCATTGGTGAAGGTCAGGAAGCCGTCGGTGTAACCCAGATGACCCGTAACAGTCAGCGGAGTGCCCGGCACGCCAACACCGAGATCGGTGTAAACATAGATATTGTCCGTCCCGCCCAGCGAATCCTGCTCGGGCGCATAGGCCACGCCAACGGTTGCCTCTGCCGGGCCGAAGGTGAAACCGAGCGAACCGTAGAATTCGGTATAGTCGAAATCGCCCGGACCCGCGTTGGGATAAATATATTGGATCACCCCGACATCAAGCGCGAGCCCTTCGGTCAGATTCCCGCTCCAGCCGCCATAGATGTCGAGTTCGGTCGAACCGTAACCAACCGTGTCTTCATCGAGCGAGGAAGCCCAAGTACCGATGTAGAAACCCGAATCATGCGCGACATCTACGCCGCCCTGAATAGCCAGATCACCGCCGGAAAGGTCGACACCGCGGAAGCGATATTCACTCGCAATGGCCACATTGGCAGAAACGGAAATCGACGATTCGCTCGTCTCCTGCGCAAATGCTGGAGCCGCAAAAAGAGCCGAAGTGGAAAGAATCGTTGCAGCGGAGAGGCTGCGAATGGACGTTAGCATGACAAACTTCCTTGTCTGTGTGAGGTGCTTCGTCCCACCTGCGCGTCTGCCGACTGCATCGTTTGATGTGCATTGCCTGACAAATACGCAATAAACTTGCAGCAATCTTGTGCACTGCACAAGACGAATTATCGGACAAGGGCAGGCAAGCATTCAACTGTGTCCTTTATACACCATAGCCGATATGATTAAGCAACAGGACAGGCGTTGCGATGCAGGGGTGGCTGGCTTAAACGCCGGATCAAACCGGTAATGTGATCGTTGATGATCGTCGTTTTGGAACTGACGTGTGTGAAGCAGATGGCAGTTCCAGGGGCATACCCCCGTCAAGAATCAGGTTAATTTTCAATCCATGTTCCAATTACTTCGCCAGTTCTTCCATTCCGCGCCAGCCGGACCAGCCGCAAAAATGCCTGCCGGACAGCGGGCCTATGTGGTCGGCGATGTCCACGGCCGGCTTGATCTGTTGGAACAATTGATTAATGCGATCGAACAGGATGATGGAGAGGCTTCCCCTGCTGAAACCACTGTCATCCTGCTAGGCGATCTGGTCGATCGCGGGCCTGACAGTGCCGGTGTGATCGACCGCGCTCGCCGCTGGAAAACCGCGCGAAAGGTGCGGATCTTGGCCGGCAATCACGAGGAAATGTTCCTCGAATCCTTTACCGATCTCAATATCCTGCGGCATTTTCTCAAGCATGGGGGCCGCGAAACCGTATTAAGTTACGGTGTGGACCAGCGGCGGTATAATGAGGCCTCGCTCGAAGAATTGCAGGAGATCATGCGCCGCCATGTCCCGAATGCGGACCGGAAATTCCTCGAATCGTTCGAAGATTATATTACCCTTGGTGGCTATGCCTTTGTCCACGCCGGAATAAATCCGGGATTGCCGCTGGTGGACCAGTCCCGGCGAGACATGCTGTGGATCCGCGACCCCTTCCTTGGTTTTGCAGGCCCGCATTCCCATGTGATTGTCCACGGCCATACCATCGTCGAAAATGTCGAGGAGCGCAGCAACCGCATCGGCATCGATACAGGCGCCTACCGCTTCGGTCGACTGACCGCTCTGGTTCTGGAAGGGGCGGAACGCCGCTATATTCAGGCAGTGCAGGGCGATAACGGGATCAGGATCGAACACCATTCAACCGCAACCAATTAACCAGCAGGCCGGCTGGCAGAAAGCAGACTGTTCGAAACCGGCATTGGCCGGAAAAAACGTAAATTTGCCAGGGGGCCTGTAAGCCGGGTTCTGTCCTGCACGCGGTATGCGCGCCTTGTTTCCTTGGCGACACCGGCCGCGCAGGGGCAGCCATTCATCTAGGCCGCATGTTGCCATACGGCTCAAGCAGCCAACCCGGGCGATCGATGCAAAACACATCTGCCATTGGCCTAAGCCGCTGGCGCGCCGCCCCTATTTGGCCTTGCTCCGGGTGGGGTTTGCCATGCCGCGTTTGTTGCCAACCGCGCGGTGCGCTCTTACCGCACCCTTTCACCCTTACCGGATAAATCCGGCGGTATACTCTCTGTGGCACTTTCCCTGAGTTTGGTCCTTTAGGTTTGGGCCTAAAGACTTTCACCCGGCGGGCGTTACCCGCCACCCTTGTTTTGTGGAGCCCGGACTTTCCTCGGTACCCTTGCGGATAACGCGGCTGCCCGGCCCCCTGGCAAATGCTATCTAGCGGTTCCGCGGTCACGATCCAAGAGCAATTGGAACAATATGGCACGTAATTGTCCGTCGATCTGTCCGTCGATCCGGTGGGGGCGCCAACGGCGCTGGAATGCCTCGACCGCCTTGTGACCGTCGGTAATGTCATATCCCCAGCGTTCCAGCGCCAGATAGAATGCGCCGTCATTGTCGAACGGATCGCCGATGGAAATATGGGGGGTTGGCAGGGCCAGGCCGTATTCCGCCAGCCGGTCCCACGGAAACAGTTCGCCCGGATCGGTCTTGCGCGCCGGGGCGACATCGGAATGGCCGATTACATTGGCGCGCGGGATATCGTGGGTTTTCACGATCCGCGCCAGTAACGGCACCAGCGCATCGATCTGCGCGTCGGCAAACGGCCGATACCCCAGCGCATGGCCGGGATGGTCGAGTTCGATGCCGATGCTGGCGGAATTCACGTCCTTGTGCCCGCGCCAGTAACTGGCTCCGGCGTGCCAGGCGCGCTTTTCCTCCGCAACCAGCCGGGTCACTTCGCCCGCTTCGCTGATCAGATAATGCGCGCTGACCTGCGTTTCGGGATCGCACATGCGCTGCAGAGCGGCCTCCGCATCTGCCATTTCGGTATAGTGGAGTACGACCATCGAGATCGGCAGGTAGCGCTCGCCGAAATTGGGCGACAGAAATTCGCGGTGGACCAATTCGTCCTTCATCGAAAAATCCGATCCCCCGCAGCCTGCCAGCTCGGTGCCTGCCGCCGTGTAGTCATCCAATCATGCCTTCCGGCTGAGGCAGCACTGCGCCCAGCACCAACGCTTCGTCCGTGCGCTGATACTGCAGGCCGCCGCCTGCCTGACGGGCGAGCAGGCAAATCATGTGTGCAGGCGCGGTGCGGCTCGACAGTTCGCTATCCGGAAGAGAGCCTTCGAGTGCCTTGCCGATGGTTTCGTCAAAGGCAATTTTCGGGCCGGTGGCGCGCACTACAATTTCGGTCGCACCGTCACGCATTTCCGCACCGATATCCAGCGCCCCACCGCGCACCAGAGCATCGATCGCGATATGCGCGAAGTTGAGCAGCACCTTGACCGCATCCTTAGGTAATTTGGCATCGGCCAGCGCCCAGTTCACCTGCACCTTGGCCTTGTCCGCAACCAATGCTTCGACCAGCGCCTTGGGCTCTTCCACCTCGACGAATTCGCCGAAACCGCCCGCTGCACCGAATGCCAGGCGAAAAAATTTGAGCTTGTCGGTGCTGATCCTGGCGCTTTGTTCCAGCAATTCGAAACAGCGCGCGCGCATTTCGGGGTCCTTTTCGTCCGCCAGCAGCTCCAGTCCGTTGCTCAGCGCGCCGACCGGGCTCAGCAAATCGTGGCACAGGCGGGAACATAACAACGCAGCTAGATCGACGGAGGCAGTGGTCATGCGAATGAATTTCCGAATTTGAGTGTGGTTAACCGTCTTAGCGGGCCCCGTCGATATAGCCAACCGGTTCGAAACCGGAAGGGGCATCGCGCCATAACTCCACTCGGCCCAGCCCGATAATTGCCCAGATGCGCCCGTCTCCCGCTGCGCTGGCGCGGTCTGTCGCAGATGGAGTGGGCGAACCGGCCGGATGCGAATGATAATAGCCGACAATTTCCGTCCCGCCGCTGCGGGCATTGCGGTGTGCTTCGATCAACACCTTCGGATCGATTTCGAAATGGGTTTCCGGTGTCGAATGCACATTTTGGGTGGGCTGGATGCTGCCGATCCGGCCATCCCGCCCCAGAAGCAGGCCGCACGCTTCTTGCGGCGCGGCACGCGCTGCTTCAGCGTGGAGTGCGTCGACAAGACCAAAGGCAAGCGAGAACTTCATTGTTGTTCCACGGCCATAGGGCAAAACAGTCCTTCGACAAGCACGGGGTAGAGGGTTAAGGGGCCTTGTGAGCGATTCCGAAACTGACCCGAACCTGATTACCGGCACCCTCGCCGCAGCTGGCCGCATCGACAAGTCACTGGCCGAGGCATCCGGCCTGTCACGCGAACGGATCAAGGCGCTGATGGCTGGCGGTGCAATCATTGTCGGCAAGACAATCGCGTCCGACCCGTCGAAGAAAATGCAGCCCGGCGCACATTTTACGATCACCCTGCCCCCGCCGCTGAAAGCCGAAGCCCGACCGCAGGTCATAGCTCTGGATGTCGCGTTCGAAGACGAGCACCTGATCGTGATCAACAAGTCTGCGGGAATGGTCGTCCATCCGGCCGCCGGGAATTACGATGGCACGCTGGTCAATGCGCTGCTCCACCATTGCAAGGGGCAATTGTCCGGCATCGGGGGTGTGGCGCGCCCCGGCATTGTCCACCGGATAGACAAGGACACCTCCGGTTTGCTGGTGGCGGCAAAAACCACTGCGGCGCATGAGGGGCTGGCGAAACAATTCGCCGACCATTCGGTCGATCGGACTTATCTGGCCGTTTGCGCAGGCCATCCCTCGCCCACGTCCGGGGCCATCGATAAGCGAATCGGGCGGTCCGATCACAACCGCAAGAAAATGATGGTGCTGGACGATAATTCTTCGCGCGGGAAACATGCAGTCACCCATTACAAAACACTGAAACCATTGCGATTTTGCAGCCTGATCGAATGCCGCCTGGAAACCGGCCGAACGCATCAGGTGCGGGTTCATCTTTCATCAATCGGCCATCCCTTATTGGGGGACCCAACATATGGACGGACCCCATCTCAATTACGCCCGGTTCTGCGCGATCTCGGCTTTGCCCGGCAGGCGCTTCATGCTGCCTCGCTGGGTTTCATCCACCCTGTGACTGGGGAAAGGTGTGAATTCGAGGCTGAAATACCGCCCGATATGCGGGAACTGATCGATGAAACCGGTCGTTTAAATCGATGAAACGCGCTTCAAGACGCGAAATTATCCTCTATATGTAACTTTGTGGCCCGCAAGAACGGATGCCCATCAGGGGTCTGGCATCGCGAGTCGACGCAAGAAAGGTTAGGGAAAAAGTGAGCACCAAGAAAAGTTTGACCGTTCCGGCCCTCAGTGGTGAGCAAAGCATCAACCGCTATCTGGCCGAGATCAAGAAATTTCCTCTTCTGACGCCCGAGCAGGAATATATGCTCGCCAAGCGTTATGCCGAACACGAAGATCCCGAGGCAGCGGCACA
>JBGSJO010000016.1:0-13722 GCA_041741895.1 Pontixanthobacter sp. | reverse complement strand
AAGAACGTCACCCACAACCAAAGCTACGCTACGGCGCGCGATTTCAGGGCAGCCATAATGGGGTTCCTAACTCAAAACGTGCCCAAAAACTGGCACGCCTTCTGCGATCAGGTCACCGACAACTTCCGCGTCATCAATCCTGCAGATTTTCGGATCCTGAGGTAGACGGAGTATAGAAGGCGTGTGAGTAAAGACTTAGAGGTTCAATGCATCTCCGAAGATTAAGGTTATTTGCCTGATGGGTAAGCTTGCTCGACCTTTGCAAGGCGAAACTCTGCGCGAAAGCCGCAGTGATGAGCGGCGCACGATTCATTTGTCTGCAAGGGTTTCCTCTTTGGGTGATTGGGCCAGGTTCTAATCCATGACCTGTCGGGAAAAGGGTTAATGTTTGAAACCACTGCCGAGCTTGCAATCGACGAAATTGTCTCGGTCGAATTGCCATTTATCGGTAAGAGCGAGGCAAGAATCGTCCGGAAGTACGAGAATTCCTTCAGGTGCTAATTTCTGACCCCCGTATCCCGAAAAACCGTAAGCGCCGCCTTGCTGCAGGCATCTGGCGATCTTCGGGATAGCGAAATAGAAACTGCCGTTGAGGAATTGCCGGTCGGCATGAAGCCGAGCTTGGAGGATATGACAAAGTGGAAAATGAACTTTGAACATACCAAGGGAGCGCAAGGATACAGGCTTGTTGGCTTTCGGCATGCACCCGATGGCATGATCATAGCCATGGTATCGAAGACAAACTGAGGCGGCTTCACCCCTTTTGGATTACATCTGTTGCGGGGCTGATCATATCAAGCTCTTTGATATAGAAGTTCTGGACGTGCGCTAATGACGCGCGGCGCTCATGGTGCTGACTGGGAAATGACCATGTGGCCGGAGCTTGGCCGAGATTGAAATTGATCTCCTAAAAGCTGAGGACGCTTTCTCTAAGGCAGATATGCCTCACGGCACTTGATAGAAACCCACTACCTCATCGCGCTGTTCTGCCAGCTTGCCATCAATTTGGAATTTGTCATCCGGCCGGCCATGGGTGCACGGCGAAACCTCGGCGCGCTCATATTGAACTGTACAGCAGCGATAACGGCAATCATTACGATCAAGCGGACATTGGAGGGATCCATCCTTGGTTTCGGTGAAGCCGAGCCAACCGGAAGGGATGGCGCAGACTATACCGATGGCGTACCGCGTGTGAAAATATGGCCCCGGTCTTTTCAGCGGTGAAACCGGTGCTAAGGAAGCGTGTTTGCGGCGGTGGTGCATCATGCCCGCCTGCCCATCCGCCACAACTAGACGGAGCGCACTGGATGACCCGCCGTTATGCCACTTCAGGCTCCCCCTACGAAACGCAATTCGGTTTCTGCCGCGCGGTGCGCAGCGGGCAGCGGATCACCGTATCCGGCACCGGCCCGATCGAGGATGACGGTTCTACCACGCCCGGCGATGCCGCGGCGCAGGCCGACCGCTGTTGCGCGCTCATCGTAAAAGCTATCGTGGAATTGGGTGGATCGGCAACGGACGTGGTCCGCACACGTATGTTTCTGACCGATATTTCCCAGCAGGACGCGGTGGGGGCGGTCCACGCAAAATTCTTCGCTGGCGCGCGCCCTGCCGCGACGATGGTGGGCGTGGCTGCGCTGTGCCGCCCGGAATGGCTGGTCGAGATCGAAGCCGAAGCGATGGTGGACAGTCAAAAAGATTAAGTAGTCACCAGACCGGGTGCATCCCGCAATTCTTTGCGCTATCGAGGCGATATGGACGATCAATTCCAACTCAACGAAGATCAGCTGGCGATCCAGGAAATGGCCCAGCGGTTCACCGCAGACAACATCACGCCCTTCGCGGCGGAATGGGACGAAAAGAAGATCTTCCCCCGTGATGTGATCAAATCCACCGCCGAGCTCGGCTTCGGCGCGATCTATGTGTCTGAGGAATCCGGCGGCATCGGCCTGGGCCGGCTGGAAGCCGCGATCATCATGGAAGCCATGGCATACGGCTGCCCCGCAACCAGCGCCTTCATTTCAATCCACAACATGGCCGCATGGATGATCGACCAGTTCGGCGGGCAGGAGGTAAAGGACCGCTACCTGCCCGACCTCGTCAGCATGGAAAAACTCGCCAGCTATTGCCTGACCGAACCGGGTTCCGGTTCCGATGCTGCGGCGCTCAAGACCTCCGCCAAGCTGGACGGCGATCATTATGTGTTGAACGGCACCAAGCAGTTCATTTCGGGCGCCGGAGTAAACGATGTCTATGTCACCATGGTCCGCACCGGCGATCACAAGACCGGCGGAATCACTTGTCTGGTGGTGGACAAGGACACACCCGGCGTCAGCTTCGGCGCGCCGGAGCGCAAGCTCGGCTGGAACGCCAGCCCCACCGCGCAGGTGATTTTCGAGGACGCCCGCGTGCCGGTAAGCAACCGGGTCGGGGCCGAAGGCGAAGGCTTCCGCTTTGCCATGATGGGCCTCGATGGCGGACGGCTGAACATCGGGGCCTGTTCGCTGGGCGGGGCGCAGCGCTGCTTGGACGAGGCGATTGCCTATACCAAGGACCGCAAGCAGTTCGATACGCCGGTGGCCGATTTTCAGAATACCCAGTTCATGCTGGCCGACATGGTGACCGATCTGGAGGCGGCCCGCGCGCTGCTCTATCTCGCTGCGGCAAAGGTTACCGCCAATGCGCCGGACAAATCCCGCTTTTCCGCCATGGCGAAACGGCTGGCGACCGACAACGGCAGCAAAATCGTGGACGATGCGCTGCAATTGCTCGGCGGGTACGGCTATCTGAAAGATTATCCGATCGAGCGGTTCTGGCGCGATCTTCGTGTCCATTCGATCCTCGAAGGCACCAATCAGGTCATGCGAATGATCGTCGGAAGGGACTTGCTGCGCCAATGACTCCGCCCCGACTCGAGATGATAAGCCTTGTCGTCCCCGATTATGACGAGGCCATCGATTTCTTCACGGATAAACTGGGCTTCCGACTGCGGGTGGATCGCGCAGAAAGCGCCACCAAGCGCTGGGTCGAAGTGGAGGGCGAGGGCGGCATGCGCCTGCTGCTGGCCAAGGCTGCGAACGAAACACAGGTGTCTGCCATCGGGAAGCAGGCCGGCGGGCGGGTCGGCTTCTTCCTCTATACAGACGACTTCGAGAACAGCCATCACCACATGAAGGAAAAAGGCGTCGTATTTCTAGAAGAGCCTCGGCACGAGACATATGGCACTGTCGCTGTGTTTGAGGATCTAGTGGGCAACCGCTGGGACCTGATTGAACCGGCAAGGAATGTCACATGACCCATGACGTTCTCGTCAGTCGCGTAGGCACTGCGGGTCTCCTCTCCTTGAGCCGGCCGGGGGCGCTTCACGCGCTGACGCTGGAGATGTGCCACGCGATGAGCGGGGCGCTGAGTGAATGGTCGGTGGACGATGCGGTGGGCGCGGTCATTGTTGATCATGCCGAGGGGCGGGGTTTCTGTGCGGGCGGCGATATCGCTTACCTGCGCAATTCGGCGATGAACGATGGCGGGGTTTCGGGCCGCAAGTTCTTCCATGACGAATATCAGCTCAACCACCAGCTGTTCACCTATGCCAAGCCGGTGGTCGCATTCATGGACGGGATCACCATGGGCGGCGGCGTGGGCATTTCCCAGCCCGCCAAATTCCGCGTCGCGACCGAACATACGCGCTTCGCCATGCCGGAAACCGGGATCGGCCTGTTCCCCGATGTCGGCGGCGGCTGGTATCTGTCACGCCTGAGCGGCCGGGTCGGACAATTCCTGGCGCTGACCGGTGCCCGGCTGGATGGGGCGGAATGCCTGTGGGCCGGCCTGGCGACACATTATTTGCCATCGGAAAAACTGGCCGAGGCCAAAGCGCGGATCAGCGCCGATCCCAGCCGAATTTCCGGCATATTGTCCGAACTCTCGGTCACCCCGCCAAAGGCGCGGATCGAGGAAAATGCAGACAAGATTGCCAAATTCTTCGCTTCCGACAGCTACGAAGTCATTCTTGCCGCGCTGGAAGTCGATGCGTCCGACTGGGCGCAAATCGAACGCGATACTCTGGGAACCAAGAGCCCGCAGACCTGCAAGGTTGCGCTGCGGCAGCTGGCGGAAAGCTCGCAGCTCACCGATTTTGCCGATAATATGCGGATGGAATACCGGATAGCCTCGCGCGTTTTGCTCCGTCCGGATTTTGCCGAGGGTGTCCGTGCAGTGATTGCGGACAAGACGGGCGATCCGAAATGGGATCCACCCACACCAGAAGGCGTGACCGAGGAATTGCTGGACACGATCTTTGCGCCGCTGCCTGACAACGAAGAGTGGGTGCCCTTGTCTTAGGTGTCTTAGGGCGTCATCCCAGCGCATGCTGGGATCGCTGTCCAAATGGCAGGAAATTGTTGAGAACGACCCCAGCTTCCGCTGGGGTGACGGAGATTGAAATGAGCTATGAGACCATCCTGACCGAAACGCGAGATGCAGTAACGCTGATCACGCTGAACCGGCCGCAGGCGCTGAACGCGCTCAACGGGCAAGTGCTGGACGATCTGATCGCCGCCTTTGCCGCGTTCGAGGCGGACGATAGCCAGCGCTGCGCGGTGCTGACCGGTTCGGGCGACAAGGCCTTCGCCGCTGGGGCCGACATCAAGGAAATGGCCGACAAGCCCGCGGCGGATTTCTACCTGCAGGATTTCTTCGCGAAATGGACCAGCCATGTGGTCGAAGCCGTGCGCAAGCCGTGGATTGCCGCTGTCAACGGCTTTGCCCTTGGCGGCGGGTGCGAGTTGGCGATGATGGCCGATTTCATCCTTGCTTCTGATCAAGCGAAATTCGGCCAGCCGGAAATCAAGCTGGGCGTGGCCCCCGGCATGGGCGGATCGCAGCGGCTCACCCGCGCGGTCGGCAAATCCAAGGCGATGGAAATGTGCCTGACGGGCCGGATGATGGGCGCGGAAGAAGCCGAAAGCGCCGGCCTCGTCGCCCGTGTGGTGCCGCATGACGAGCTGATGACGGAAGCCATGAAGACCGCTGCCACCATCGCCGGAATGCCGCCGATGGCCGCGATGGTTAACAAGGAAATGGTCAACGCCGCGTTCGAGACCGACCTGGCGCAAGGCATCCGCCACGAGCGCCGCCTGTTCCAGATCCTGACTGCCAGCGAAGACAAGGCCGAAGGCATGGCCGCCTTCATCGAAAAACGCGGCGGAGTGTGGAAGGGTCGGTGAACGATTGCCAACCCCCAATCGTCATCCCGGCGAAAGCCGGGATCGCCCCCAATTGGTGGACGACCTGATCCAACCCGATCCCAGCCTGCGCTGGGATGACGCAACCGGAGAGTAACATGAAAATCGCCTTTATCGGCCTCGGCAACATGGGCGCGGGTATGGCCGCCAATCTGGTCAAGGCCGGCCACAAAGTCCGCGCCTTCGACCTCAGCGAAGTTGCACTGGGCCAGGCCAAGGCCAATGGTTGCGAAACCTATCCGACTGCAAAGGAAGCCGTGCAGGGGGTGGATGCAGTGGTGTCCATGCTGCCCAATGGCGGCATCGTGTCCCGCGTGTTCCGCAATGACGTGATCGGCCATGCGCCGCAGGATGCTATCCTGATGGATTGTTCGACCATTGATGTGGCGACCGCACGGGAAGTGACCAAGGCCGCCGCGGACGCCGGTTACGCGATGGTCGATGCCCCGGTATCGGGCGGGATTGCTGCGGCGAGCGGCGGTACGCTGACCTTCATGGTTGGCGGCAGCGATGAAGCCTTTGCCCGCGCCGAGCCGGTTCTTTCCGCGATGGGCAAGGCGGTTATCCATGCCGGCGGCGCTGGCGCGGGACAGGCAGCGAAGATCTGCAACAACATGCTGCTGGGCATCCACATGATCGGCACCTGCGAAGCCTTCACCATGGCACAGAAACTAGGGCTCGATCCGCAGACTTTCTATGACATCAGCTCGGTCAGTTCAGGCCAGAACTGGTCCATGACATCCTATTGCCCGGTGCCCGGCGTCGGTCCGCAAAGCCCGGCAGACAATGATTACAAGGGCGGATTCGCCACCGCGCTGATGCTGAAGGACCTGAAACTGGCGATGGAAGCGGCGGACAGCACCGGGATGGAAACCCCGCTGGGCGCCCATGCCAAGGCGCTGTACGAAAAATTCGCGGAAAATCATTCGGACCTCGATTTCTCGGCAATCATCAAGACCTTGTAGCTGGACGCCGAAAACTAACGAACGCCCAGCGCCTGCGCCTCTGCCCGCAGCCGCGCGGCTTGGGCTGGGTTGGCGGCAATAGCGTCCTTGAGCGCGCGGGAGGCCTGGTCCGGTTGCCCCAGCGTCATCCTGCTGCGCATCAGCATCACCCAGCCATTCACATCGTCCGGTTCGCTGCGCAGCCGCGTATCGAGCCGCTCGACCATACCTTCCGCCATCGATTGCTGCTCGCTCGGCGAAATGGCGCGGGCGGCGGCGATCTGGTCCTGCGTCGGTCCGGGAATGGCATTGCCTGCAGTCAGGGTCGGAGCGGCTGCCGCCGCCGGAGCGGACGCAGCGCGCTCGCTATCCACCTTCGCCAGCATCGGCGCGGTATCGATCTGGTTGATCTTGCCGACTTGTTCGATGGTGCGGCGCAGATTGTCTTCCCACACCGCCCCGGGCGGCGTTTCCTGCAGCAGCGCCGTCCAGTCCGCAATTGCACCGCGCGCATCGCCGGCCAGATCCTTGCGAACGCCCAGAAAATAGCGCGCGCGCGGATCGGTTGGATCAAGGCCGATCGCCTTTTCAAATGCAGCCACGGCATTGGGGGGCATCGGATCGCGCTGGCTCGCCATCACCCGCGATTCGCCCAGGGCGGACCACAAGACGGCATTCTCCGGATCACCCTCTATCGCCTGGCGATAGGCGCGCGCGGCCTGATCATATCCGCCGGCGGAAAAATGGGCGAATGCCAGTTCCTGCCACGCTTTGGAATTGAGCGGGTCCTGCTCTGCCCGCGCCTGCAAATCGGGAATCGTCAGCGGGGCCTGTTCGATTGCCTCCGCCACTTCCGGTGCGATAATGGGGTTGAATGCGCGGTAAGCAATGGCGCCCGTAACCAGTACAGTTGCCGCCAGAAATGCGATCAGACCGATCCGCGACTTCTTGCCGGGATGGGCAGTTTCGACTGAAATGGGTCCATCATCGGGGCTTCCTAAATCGGTCTTGCTCATCTCCGGGAGCTAGCAGCGAAGCAGGCGCCCGGCAATCAAATCGATATAGGCCTATCGCGGGAAGATGAGGGGTAGCGCTTTGCCGCCGATTGCGTATGGTATCGAATAACAAAAAAAGGTCGCGGGACGCATCGGGGGGTCACGCATGCCAGGTGGAAATGGGCAAGCGAACTATCGCATTGCCATTATCGGTTCAGGGCCCGCAGGTCTGAGCGCAGCCGCGCATGCGGCCGCACTGGGGATGACCCACGTCCTGATCGAGAAGACCGATCACCTGTCCGATACGATTTACAAATACCAAAAGGGCAAGCACGTCATGGCGACGCCCAGCAATCTGGTGCTTCGTTCCGATCTCGATTTCGATGCGGGCAAACGGGAATTCATCCTGGACACCTGGGACGGGCAGATTGCTTCGGGCAAGATCAATGTGCAGCTGAATTCGGAAGTTACCGCGATTTCCGGGCAAGCCGGCAATTTTGTGGTCGAAATCAAGGGCGGCGCGCCGATCCATGCCGAAGCTGTAATCATGGCCATCGGGACACAGGGCAATCCCAACAAGCTGCGCTGCCCCGGTGCCGACCTGCCGCTGATCCAGTACCAGCTGGACGATCCCGGGGAATATTTCGACGAACATATCACCGTGGTTGGATCGGGCGATGCGGGAATTGAAAACGCGCTCGGCCTTGCTGCCGACCCCAAACAGAACAACGTGGTGTCGATCCTCAACCGCGGGTCGGATTTTGCCCGCGCGAAATCCGCCAACGTCAAATTGCTGGAAGAAGCCGAAGCGGCGGGCCGCATCTTCGTGCGCCGGGAAACCGCTCCGGCGGAGGTCCTGCCCGGCGAACTGGTGCTGGAAACGCGCGACGGGCAGGAAACCATTCCTTGCGACCGGATCATCGCCCGCACCGGCTCGCAGCCGCCGCGCGGATTTGTCGAGGCGTGCGGGATCGACTTCACTAGCGAGGATCGCGGTGCCTTCCCCAGGCTGTCGCCCAGCTTCGAGACCACGCAGCAGGGCATTCATGTCATCGGCGCGCTGGCGGGCTATCCGCTGATCAAGCACTGCATGAATCAGGGCTATGACGTGGTCGAATTCCTCAATGGGAACCTCGATCTGAAACCTGCGGACGAACCGATCCTGGCGGAAAAATTCTACGCTCTGCCCGGCGTCCGTTCGGTCGATCAATGGCTGGAAACCTTCCGCAGCAATGTGGTGATCCTGCAGGAATTGTCACCCCTGCAGATGCGCGAATTGATGCTGGACAGCACCGTTGCCGGCTATGACGCGGGCGAGGTGATCTTCGAGCGTAACGATCCCGGATCCTCCATGTTCGGGATCGCCGAAGGGTCGGTGCTGGTGGAGGTCAATCCGGCCGATGCCGGCATCACGGTGCCGATCGAGGAAGGCTCGATTTTCGGTGAAGTCGGTCTGATTTCCGGGCGCCGCCGCGGCTCCACAGTCCGCGCCGCCGAACCTACGGTGGTGATGGAGCTGAGCCGCACCGCCGCGCTCAAATTGATGGCCACCGCACCATCTGCTGCGCGCGCGGTCAATGCGATTTCGATCGAGCGGCAATTGCTGCAGATGTTCGGGTCCGGCCTGACCAAGGCGGATGTGGCGCAGCTGGTCGCCGCTGCGGAACTGGTTGATGTGCGCGCCGGGCAGATAGTCGTGGACGAAGGCGCGGAGGACAAGGAGGTTTATGTCATCCGGCGCGGTTCGATGATCGTCGAGAAGATGATCGGCGGCGCTCCGGTGTTCCTGTCCTACTTGCCCGCAGGGTCTTACTTCGGCGAAATGGCGATGGTTGACGGGTCGGCACGCACGGCCACTGTCAAGGCCGCGATCAAGAGCGAAGTCGTGCGTTTTCCAGGCGATGCCTTCGTGGCGCTGCTGGAACGCAAGCCCGCCCTGCGAGACAAGGCGATGGCAGAAATGGCGTCGCGGCGCGAGGTCAATTCCTTCATCGAAAGCCGCAAGGACAGCTTTGGCAGCGCGGTCGACATGTATTCCGAAACTGCGCGCTTCCTGATCGACAATGGCATCGGTGAGGCGACCGATGTGTTGCTGATCGACGAGAAACTATGCGTCGGCTGCGACAATTGCGAGAAAGCCTGCGCCGACAGCCATGACGGATTGTCGCGGCTCGACCGGGAGGCAGGGCGGACCTACGCCCATCTCCATGTGCCCACGTCTTGCCGCCACTGCGAACACCCGCATTGCATGGCCGATTGCCCGCCCAACGCGATCAAGCGCGGCCCGGACGGCGAGGTGTTCATCGACGATACCTGCATCGGCTGCGGCAATTGCCAGCGCAACTGCCCCTACGGCGTGATTCGGATGGACGCCAAACCGCCGAAGAAACCGTCCCTGCTTAGCTGGCTGATGTTCGGTGCGGGCCCTGGCCCGGGCGAGGCAAGCTATAGCTGGCGCAAGAAAACCGCCGAGAAACAGGGCAGGGAAAGCCCCAAGGTCGCGATCAAATGCGACATGTGTTCGGGAATCGACGGCGGCCCGGCCTGTGTCCGCGCCTGCCCCACCGGCGCGGCCATCCGCGTGACGCCGGAGAAGTTCCTCACTTTCACCAAGCTGGCGGTGGATGCGGGCTGATGGCTACGGTCCCCGACCATCAACAGAACCAGCGCGAACGGCGGCAATCTTCCGATCACGAGAGCTTCCTGTCGCACAGGAACATGCGCTGGCTGAAGATTGCGGTGGTCCTGTGCCTGATCGCGATCGTCAGCTATTTCTGGATCGACGCGACCCCGCGCCACAATGGCGGCAGTTGGTACGGCTATACGCTGGGCACCATCGGGGCGCTGCTGATCGTGTGGCTTTCGCTTCTCGGCATCCGCAAACGCAACATCAGCGCGGGCCGCTGGTCACTGAAGGCGTGGACATCGGCACATGTGTATCTGGGACTGGCGCTGATCGTGATCGGCACGCTGCACACTGGATTCCAGCTGGGCTGGAATGTCCACACGCTGGCTTATGTGCTGATGATGGTGGTGATCCTGTCGGGCATTTACGGTGTTGCCGTTTATGCCACGCTGCCCGCAGCGCTGAGCAACAACGCCAAGGAAATGACCCGCAACCAGATGGTCGAGGCGCTGGCGGCCATCGACCGCCAGTTGCAATCCGCTGCCCAGCCTCTGGGCCGCGAGGAATCGGACCTGGTGATTGCTGCATTGGAACAGGGCACTTTCGATTGGGGCATCGGATCGCGGTTGAGCGGGCATTACCGCAAATGCGCCACCACCCGCGCGCTCGCCCATTTTGCCGACGATTGGTCGCGCCCGGTGGGCAGTGACGAGCCAAAGGACAAGGTTCGCGCGTTGCTCGGCCGCCGCAAGAGCCAGCTCGACCAGATTCGCCGGCACCTGCGGATCCGGGCGCTGCTCGAAGTGTGGCTATACGTCCACATCCCTGTGACCATCGCATTGCTGGCCGCGCTCACCGCGCATGTCGTCAGCGTGTTCTATTATTGGTGAGGGCGGCGAAATGGCATTCCTGATCCGGACAATCGATCTGACCGCAGACGGGCGCGAAATCATCCGCGACCGCGAGGTGGAGGACGACACGATCACGGTTGGCCGCGGGGCCGACAACGATATCCACTTGCCCGATTTGGCGGTGGAGCAATATCATGCCCGTATCGACCAGTTGGACGGCGGTAAAATACGGGTCGAAGCGGCCGGAACGCTGGGCTTCCATCTGGACGGGCGGGTCACGAAATCGGGCCAGATCGACCCGCATGAAGGCGCCGAACTCGGCTTCGGCAGCTACCGCCTGGTACTCTCCCAGGACGGGCCGGGATCGCCGACCATCACCATCAGCCAAGCCGAAAATACTGCCCAGTCGAGCGACGATCTGGCGGGTTTCTCCCTGGCCGGTACTCTGCCCGGCAAGCGTGCGAGCGCATGGCTGGCGCTGTCGGCGATCC
This sequence comes from Pontixanthobacter sp., assembly GCA_041741895.1. Taxonomy (GTDB): domain Bacteria; phylum Pseudomonadota; class Alphaproteobacteria; order Sphingomonadales; family Sphingomonadaceae; genus Allopontixanthobacter. The sequence continues at coordinate 2,572 of JBGSJO010000016.1, read as the reverse complement.
TGGTCGCCTTCCTGGCGGTGCCGATCTATTCGCACCTGACCCGTCCGGCCACCTCGCTCACGGCTGACGGTCCGGGGAACAAAGGGGCCGTGGTAATGGATGCCAGCTGGAGCACCGGCTCGCTCAGCCAGGCGCACCATTCGCTGGAGGACAATTGCGAAGCCTGCCACACCGAGCCGTTCCAGTCGGTACAGGACACGACCTGCCTGACCTGTCACGAGGATATTGCCGATCATGCGGACAAGCCGCGCCAGCTGACCGGGCGCGGCCCGATGTCCTCCGGCGATGCGCTGCAATGGGCCGTGGCGGAGCAATTCGGCAAGGAAGGCCCCGGTTCCTGCACCACCTGCCATACCGAGCACGAGGGCGCGGGCCGAATGGAGCCTGCCGCGCAGCAATTCTGCGCCGATTGCCACGATACGATGGACACAAGGCTGACCGATACCAGGCTTGGCAACGCCGCCGATTTCGGCACCAGTCATCCGCAATTACAGGCGGCGGTATATACTGCGCCGGGGCAAACCAGGCCGACCCGAGTGTCGCTGTCCGGCAAGCCGAAAGAATACAGCGGCCTGATCTTCCCGCACGATATCCATATGGCGCGCCGCGGCGGGGTGGCGAAAATGGCCGGCCGCTTGGGGGCCAAGGAAGGCTACGGATCATCGCTAGTATGCGCCGATTGCCACACGCCCACCGCTGACGAGGTCGGTTTCTTGCCGGTCGATATGGAGCAAGACTGCGAGAGCTGTCACAGCCTGGTGTATGACAAGGTCGGGACCACCTTCCGCACCCTGCATCACGGCGATGTCGAACAGATGCGTGCCGATCTGGCCGCGCTGGACCGCGCACCGCGCAGCGCTGCGAATAACGGAATGCTGCGCGGGCGCCAGCGCCCCGGCCAATATTCACAGGGCGGCCTCTATTACCAGAATTTCGGCCGCCCGGTGCGGTCCCTGGTAGCCATCAACCGCGCATTGGCAAAAGACGGTGTGTGCGGCGAATGCCACATTCCCACCACCACCAATGGCCAGCCGGATGTGATGCCGGTCAATTTGCGGGATCATTTCCTGATCAACGGCCGGTTCGATCACGAACCGCATAAACAGGAAAAATGTGCCACCTGCCACAAGGCGCACAGTTCCAGTACCTCGGCCGATCTGCTGCTGCCGCCGCTGGAAACGTGCCGCACCTGCCACATGGGCGAAAGCGACACGAAGGCAGATGTGCCGTCAGGCTGTGCGATGTGTCATGCGTACCATCCCAAGGGAAAAGGCGATCACTCAGGGATCAAAGCTGCCCCGTTGGCCGGAAGCCCCTCGGGGCCGGATTTGCCGAACAAACAAAAACAAGGCATTAACCAGATATTGGCGATGCTGGGCCGGAAATCGGAATAGCGCGCGATGGCGGGAGGCATCATGACCGGGGACATTATATACATCGGCAAAACCGCATGCTGATTGCACAGATGACCGACATTCACATCGGATTCGATCCTGATGAGAAGCCGGAAGAATTGAACCGCATCCGTTTTCGCGAAACACTGGACCGGGTGGTCAATTCGCCCAATCCTGTCGATATGCTGGTGCTGTCCGGCGATCTGACCGACCATGGCGACCGCGAAAGCTTTGAAAAAACTGCGGCGCTACTGACCATCTGCCCCTTCCCCGTTTACCCGATGGTCGGCAATCACGACACGCGGACGGAATTGCTCAATGCTTTTCCGGATACCCCGACACATGGCGGTTTCGTGCACTACGCGGTGGAGCGTGAGGGGATGAGGATCATCTTCCTCGATACGCTGGAACCCGGCCGCCACGGCGGCGCATTTTGCGAAGCGCGGCGGGACTGGCTGGCGGCTGAACTGGCCGCCCATCCCGCAACCCCGACGCTGATCTTCATGCATCACCCACCGGTTGTTGCCGGGATCGGTTGGATGGACCCGGATGCCGACGAACCGTGGATTCAGCGTTTTGGCGAAGCGGTGTCCGGCCACAGCCAGATCCTCGCCATCCATTGCGGCCATCTGCACCGCCCGATCCATGCAATGTTCCAGGGGATTCCCGTTTCGGTCACCGGCTCGGTCGCGCCGCTAGTGGCAATGGACCTGCGGGCCATCGATCCCGCGGCGCCCGATGGCCGGGATCTGATCACCACCGAACCACCCACCTACGCGCTCCACCGCTGGGAAGATGGCGAGCTGGTTACTCATTACGAAGCAGTCAATGATTGGGACGTGCTGGCATCCTACAGCGAGAAGCTCCAGCCGATGATCCGCGAAATGTTCGCCGAACGCAAATCCGATCATGTGGAAACGAAGTAGATATCCTTGTAATTACTCCTGCCCGACAGGCAGGATTGTTGCAGTTGATGGTTAGGTGTCAGTTGGTCCTGTGCCGATTGCACAGCAAGTTTAAAGCCCGCTTACGGCTTTCGGCTCTTCGGATGCCAACCGGCCTGCATCCACGAACAGAGTCGCAAAAGCTCCCAGGATCATCAACACGCCGCCCAGCACGAGCGCATTACGCGCATCGCCGCCCAGCAAAGGTTCGTAGATAAGGGGCATGGTCAGCGT